>JAUWWX010000069.1 GCA_030616665.1 archaeon
AGAGGCGGAGAGGTATTCAAGAAGCAGACAGGCAGTGGGCAGAAAAGGGAAGAAAAAAGAAGTAATGTCGGCAATCAACGAAGTTTGGATGGACGATAACCTAAACCTTTAAATATGGTTGCGGAACTTATTCTGTACTTATTTCCGTGATTTTGATGAGGACAGAAATGCCTTTATTGCCAGTGGAAGAACGCATTAAAAGCTTTAGGGAGATAGAGCTTGGCTACAGCGTAGAGCAGGCAATCAAAGAAGCTGGCAGGTGTTTGCAGTGCAAGGAACCCTTGTGCGAAAAGGGCTGTCCTGCGGGCGTTGAATGCAAGGCATTTATTGAGCAGGTTATGCTAGGAGAGTTTGACAAGGCAGTTGCCATAATTCAGGAGAAAAACCCGCTGCCGTGCTTTACTGGCAGGGTCTGCGCTGAGGAAGTCCAGTGTGAGGGAGCCTGCATTCTGGCAAAGAAAAAGCAGGCGGTTGCGATAAAGGCATTGGAAAGGTTTGTTGCACAACACGGCAAGAATGAGTGGAAAGCAGGCAAAGGAAATGGGAAAAAGGTTGCAATTGTAGGAAGCGGCCCGGCGGGAATGGCTGCAGCAGTTGAATTGAGGAAAAATGGTTTTTCTGCAACGGTCTTTGAGGCCTTGCCGCTGCTTGGCGGCATTTTGAGCTGGGGAATTCCAGGATACAGACTGGGCAAAGAATGTGTTGAACGCGTTGTCAAGGAAATGAAGGAGAACAAGGTTCAATTTAGGGCAAAGGAAAAGGTCGGCGAAGCAAAAATGCTTTCTTCGCTGATGCAGGACTTTGACGCAGTGCTGCTTGCAATTGGCGAGGGCAAGGCAAAAAAGATTAAGCTGCCTGGTATCGAGAAGCAGGGCATTCTGTACTGGGATGGGTTTTTGCAGGGCTTTGGCAGAGGGGGAAAAAGCTTAAATGGAAAGAAGGCTGTTGTACTAGGGGGAGGAAACACGGCAATTGACTGCGCTCGAACCCTAAGAAGATTGGGCTGCACCGTTACCGTTGCCTACAGGAAGAACATGCCTTTCATGCCATGCAATAAGAGTGAATTGGTGCACGCAATGGAGGAAGACATCGAATTCAAAATGCAGTTGGCGCCACAGGCTTTTTTGGGAAAGGAAAGCCTTGAAATGGTTAGGTTCAAAAAAATGGCAATTGAGAAGGAGCGCTTTGTGGAAACAGAGGAAACAGAGGAAATTGAGGCAGATGTCTGCGTTCTTGCGGTAGGCCAGGAATACGATGCAACCGTTGCCAACGGCACCGAACTGCAGGGGAAAGAGATTAAGATAAACGGCTGCAAGACAGAGCTGTGGGGCGTCTTTGCAGCAGGGGATTTGGCAAACGAGGAAAAGACGGTTGTGCACAGCATTGCCTCTGCAAAAAAGGCGGTGGAAGAAATAGAGCTATATCTTGAGGGGAAAAAGCAAGAGGGAATTTGAATGCCAGCAAGTGATGTAAGCGGGTTTTACAAGAAAGGAATTGAGGAAAGGCTGCAAATTGTGAAGGGTTTTGCCGGCCTCAATGATGAGGAAGTAAATGAATTGAGGAAATTCGGGGCGATGTCGTTTGACGTTGCGGACAGGATGATTGAGAACGTCATTGCCACGCAGCAACTGCCCCTGGGGATTGCGACAAACTTCAAGATAAATGGGAGGGATTATTTGGTTCCGATGGCAGTGGAAGAGCCAAGCATTGTTGCTGCCGCAAGCAAGGCGGCAGGCATTGCTCGTTTAAGCGGAGGCTTTAAGGCAGAGGCTTCTCCTCCAATAATGATTGGGCAGATTCAGCTGCTTAACGTGAAAGATCCTGAGAAGGCAGTTGCTGCCATTGAGAAGAATTCCCGCACAATAATTGGCTTGGCGAATGAAGCAGACCCTGTTTTGGTCAAGTTTGGCGGTGGCGCCAAAAAGATTGAGACAAGGGCTTTGGATACAGAAAGGGGAAAAATGGTGATAGTGCATTTGCTGGTTGATGTTAGGGATGCAATGGGTGCCAATGCAGTAAACACGATGTGTGAAAAGATTGCTGGAAAAATAGAGGAATTGAGCAAGGGAGAGGCAAGGCTTAGGATTATCTCAAATTTGGCTGTTTACAGGACCGTTAAATCAAGGGCTGTTTTTGGAAAGAAAGCCTTGGAGGAAAGCTTCAAGCAAGGAAACCTGAAGGGGGAAGAGATAATTGAGCATATCTTGGACGCCTACCATTTTGCTGCAAACGATGTGTTCAGGGCCTGCACAAACAACAAGGGCATAATGAACGGCGTTGACGCAGTGGCAATTGCCACAGGGCAGGATTTTAGGGCCTTGGAGGCAGGGGCCCACGCATTTGCTTCCCTGAAGGGAAAGTATACTGCGCTTACTCGCTACCGCAAGGACAGGGAAGGCAATTTGCTTGCAGAGATAGAATTGCCAATTGCAGTCGGCCTTGTAGGAGGCGCGGTAAAAACAAGCCCTGTTGCAAGGGTTGCTGTGAAGATTTTGGGCGTGAAGACAGCAAGCGAACTGGCCCAGGTGATGGCCTCAGTTGGCCTTGCGCAGAACCTTGCCGCTTTGAGAGCACTGGCAACAGAGGGCATTCAAAAGGGCCATATGAGGCTGCATGCAAAGAACATTGCGGTAATGGCAGGCGCAAAGGGCAAGGAAATTGATGCAGTTGCAGCCAAGATGGTGGAGGAAAAGAATATAATGGTTGACAGGGCCAAAGAGATTTTACTGGAGCTCAAAAAGAAGTGATTTGATGGTTGGACTAGTTGGATACGGCGTATATGTTCCATTGTACAGGATAAAGGTTGAAGAGATTGCCCGCGTTTGGAAAAAGGACGGAAAGGCAATTAGCGCAGGTCTGAATGTCAAGGAAAAGGCGGTTGCCGGTTTTGACGAGGACGCCTGCACAATTGCGGTAGAGGCAGCCAGGAGAGCGGTGCAGCACGCAGGAATTAATGCAGCGGACATTGGCGCGGTTTACGTTGGCTCTGAATCGCACCCTTATGCAGTGAAGCCAACTGCCTCGGTTGTTGCAGACGCGATTGGCGCCTCCCCTGAATTGACTGCAGCCGACCTTGAGTTTGCCTGCAAGGCTGGAACAGCCGGAATCCAGATCTGCCTTGCCCTGGTTGAAAGCAGAATGCCTGCATGGATAAAATACGGAATGTCAATTGGAAGCGATACCGCACAAGGAAGACCGAATGACGCCCTGGAGTTCACTACAGGCAGCGGGGGAGCAGCCTATATTATTGGAAAAAAGGAATCAGAGGTAATTGCCGAGGTTGAAGAAACATACAGCTATACAACTGACACGCCGGACTTTTGGCGGAGGCAGCATGCTGAGTTTCCAAGGCACGCAGGCAGGTTTACTGGCGAGCCAGCGTATTTTAAGCACGTGATTGGCGCAGCAACAGGAATGATGGCCAGGGTTAACATGAAGCCACAGGATTTTGATTTTGCTGTATTCCACCAGCCAAACGGAAAGTTCCCAATCAGGGTTGCAAAGAAGCTCGGCTTTGAAGTGAAGCAGATAGAGCAGGGGCTTACAGTTTCCCTTATTGGAAACACCTATTCAGCAAGCATGATGATTGGACTGGCAAGCATCTTGGACAAGGCAAAAGAAGGCGAGAAGATTCTTGCAGTAAGCTATGGAAGCGGGGCAGGAAGCGACGCGTTCGTATTAGAGGCAACAGAAAACATTGAGAAGAAAAGGCCAAAAAAAAGCGTTTTTGAAATGATTGAAGAAAAGGAATACATTGACTACGCGGAATACGTAAAGTTCAGGAAGAAGCTGAAAAGCTTGTAAAGGTGAAAAAATGAGAAGCGTTTCAATAATCGGATTTGGTTGCACCACCTTTGGAGAGCACTGGGACAAGAGCTTCAGGCAGCTGATTGCAGAGGCGGGAATTGAAGCGATAATGAGTGCGGGTATTGAAGGCAAGGACGTAGAGGCGTTGTTTGGCGGAAGCATGGCTTCTGGCAGGTTCATCGGGCAAGAGCACGTTGGAGCGCTGATAGCTGACCAGCTTGGCTTGAATCCGATTCCTGCAACGCGCGTTGAAGACGCGTGCGCTTCAGGCGGCGTTGCCCTAAGGTCTGGCTACATGGCGATTAAATCAGGCGACTACGACATAGTTGCGGTTGGCGGTATTGAAAAGATGACTGATGTCGGAACAGACCAGGCTGCGATTGCCTTGGGTGGGGCCGGAGACCAGGAAACAGAGCTGTTCCACGGAGCGAGCTTTCCGGCGCTTTATGCATTGATGGCAAGAAAGCACATGCACCGCTTTGGGACAACAGAGGAGCAGATGGCGGCAGTTTCAGTGAAAAACCATCACAATGCAATGCTTAACCCAAAGGCGCAGTTCCACAGGGAGATAACAGTGGATGACGTAATGAGAAGTGGCTATATTGCTTCTCCCTTGAAGTTGCTTGATTGTAGTCCAATTACGGATGGAGCCGCTGCTGTAATTATGTGCGAGACAAGCAAGGCAAAGAAGATTTGCCAACAGCCAATTGAAATAATTGCCTCAGAGCAGGCTAGTGACACCCTGGCATTGATGAACAGGAAAAGTTTGGTGGAAACCCTTGCAGCAAAGGTTGCAGCCAAGAAAGCATTTGAGAAGGCAAAATTGAAGCCCTGCGATGTTGACTTTGCAGAGGTGCACGACTGCTTTACCATTGCAGAGATTCTTGCAATTGAGGCAATTGGCTTCTGTGAGAAAGGGAAAGGCGGGCCATTTACTGAACAAGGAAAGACAGCCTTGAATGGAGAGATTCCAGTAAATGTCTCTGGCGGACTCAAAGGAAAAGGACACCCAGTTGGCGCGACAGGCGTTGCACAGGCAGTAGAGGCATGCATTCAATTGCTGGG
The DNA here is from genome assembly GCA_030616665.1 of archaeon. Classification (GTDB taxonomy): domain Archaea; phylum Iainarchaeota; class Iainarchaeia; order Iainarchaeales; genus JAFCCL01. The sequence goes on from JAUWWX010000069.1 coordinate 4,873, forward strand.
CAAGGCAGAGAAAAGGCAGGTCAAGGACGCAAAAATTGGCTTGGCGCACAATGTTGGCGGTAGTGGCGCAACTGCAACAGTGCATTTGTTTAAGGCAGCGGAGGGGAGAAAGTAATGCCTGACGGAAGCCTGCCATTGATTTGGAGAAAGTTCGGCGAAAGGTACGACCTTGACGGAAACTTTTGCGAGAATTGCGGCACAGCGTTTTTCCCAGAAAGAAAGGTTTGCCCAAACTGCAGGAGAAAGGGAAAGCTTGTTGCAAGGAAGATGCCAAAGGCAGGCAAAATCGTTTCCTTCACAGAGGTCTTTACCGGCCCGGCAGGCTTCGAGCACGAGACGCCATACTTCATTGCAATAGTGGAGCTTGAGAACAAGGCAAGGCTGCTGACGCAGATCGTTGACTCGGAGAAGGAAAAGGTGAAGATTGACGCCAGGGTTGAAAAGGTTTTTCGCAAAATCTCGGACATCGACCCTGAGGGGCCGATTGCATACGGGTATAAATTCAAGGTTGTGGACTAATTTTGTTGGTGGAATATGAAAAAACGAAGAAGTATCAGGGAAAGGGTTTGACCACCAGGGCTCTACCACGATGCGATGAGAAGGGTTGGCCTTATTGGAGAAGGGTCAAGACCTTTTACCATTTATCCTACGGCAAGCAGCCTACTCTACCAAATGAAAGTAAGAAAAGCATGATATTTAATTCTTTTTGAGGAGTAATTTTAAGGGGGATTTTATGACAGAAGGACAGGG
>JAUWWX010000086.1 GCA_030616665.1 archaeon
CAGTGCTTCCCTTGGGCAGACCCCCCCCAATCAATTCATCCATTCCAGGTATTCCTGGTTTAACCCTTTCCAAGAAAACTCACCTTTTGCTTTAATATTGTTTTACCTTCTTTAAAACCTTTTCCCTTGTCTCAGGGATGCTGCAATCGGTTGTGTCAACTATTATGTCGTAATTGCTTTCGTCAAGGTAATCGATTCCATACAGCTTCATATACCTTTCCTTGTTCATCTGCATTCTTTTCCGCATGTTTTGCACTGTTTCCTCAATACTTGCATGCTCTTCACCTGTTCTTTCCCCTTTGCCTGCCTTGGTATCCCTGAAAACCCTCTCGGCAGCCTTTTCCAAGTCAACCTTTACAAAAATCTTTATTGAGTTTGGAATAAAGTGCCAGGCAACCCTGCCGTCAATCACAAAGTTGTCCTCCTTTTCACCCAGTTCCTTTGTTCGCCTGTCAATCTCATCATCGATTGCCCTGTCTTTCTTTGCAGCCTCCTGCACCTGCATTAGGCTCATTCCCCTCTCTTTTCCAATCTGCCTCCAAAACATTCCAGCCGAGTAATGCTTTAATCCAAGCTCCTTTGCAATGCCCTTCCCCAAAGTGCTCTTCCCAGAACCAGGAAAGCCAGTAATAGTGATAATCATGGGAATAGATTAACTGATTTCAATTATTTAAACCCTTCTTCTCCGCCTCGGCCTTGCTTTTCCGTGCCTTGCTTTTGCCCTTGCCTTTGCAAGCCCGTAGGCTGGCCTTGGCTTTGCTACCGCAAGCCATTGCCTGATTTTTGCTTTCACAAATTCTGAAACTTTTTCCGGCCTCTCCGGCGGTTCTAAATAAGCCCTCCATCTCCAAGGATTCAAGCCAAGCTTTCCAGGAAAACGCTTCTGGAAGACATACCTTGCGTACTCTGTCCTGGTCATTTTCGGGAAGATTAAGTCTCCCTTGTAGTTAACGAAAAACACAGGATGGGTTCTTGCAACAGTTGCTGGGTTAATCCAATCTCTTGGATAATTGCCCTCAAATTTTGTCTGCAGCAATCCAAACTTCTTCATTTTTGAGACAAGCTCTTTGTGTTGTTTCTGAATTGCTTTTGCAAAGAAGGTACGCCCAGTTGCAGCCAAACCTATTCCTACAGATGAATAAACAGCAAGAGGACTAGAAATAGCTGGCAAACATAGTAGTCCACTTCCTTCAGCAATTACTCGTCCTCTGCGTTTGTCTCTTATTGTTGGGTTTTCCATGAGAATAATTTTTTTCAAGGTCTCTTTTTTATTGGGTCTCCCAATCATCTCCTGCAGCGCTGGATTTAAGTGTTGGAACTTTATTATGAGTGACTCTTTTTTCAGCGGTTTTTCTTTCTTTTCTTTGGCCATGGCAGTTCTTCCTATATCATTAAATAATACCTTGAATTTAATTTAATCGGTTTTTTGAAAATGGCGGACAAGGCTTACTCAGGCTACCTTAACCCAAAGTATGTGCCAAGGGCAGACCTAATTGCAGCGTTCTACCTTGAGCCAGCTGCCAAGGTTCCATTCGAGGAAGCAGCCCAGGCAGTTGCTAGTGAGTCAAGCATTGGCACATGGACCCCGCTATCGACCCTGTCCAAGAAGATGAAGAGGAAACTTCACGCCAGGGTCTTCAGCCTGAACAAGAGGACAGGCATAATAAAAATAGCATACCCCCTCGCCCTTTTTGAAAAAGGTAACATTCCGCAATTGCTGAGCAGCGTGGCAGGCAACGTGTTCGGAATGAAGGAAGTCAAGAACCTCAAATTGTTGGACATAAACTTTCCAAACAGATACATCCGCTCTTTCAAGGGACCGCGCTTTGGAATCCAGGGAGTGAGGCACATTCTAAAAGTGAAGAAAAGGCCGTTGCTTGGAACCATTGTAAAGCCAAAGCTTGGCCTGAACGAAAGGCAGCACGCCCAGGTTGCATTGCAGGCATGGCTTGGCGGCTGCGATTTGGTGAAAGACGACGAAAACCTCACAAGCATGCGCTTTAACAAATTTGAGAAAAGGGTGAGGCAAACCCTTAGGCTGAGGGACAAGGCAGAAAAGATTTCCGGCGAAAGGAAGGCCTACATGCCAAATGTTACCGCTCCCTTCAGTGAAATGATGCGCCGAGCCAAATTTGTCAAAAGCCTTGGTTGCGAGTACGCCATGGTTGACATCGTTTCGGTTGGCTGGTCTGCCCTGCAGGATTTGAGGGACGCTGACCTTGGCTTGATTCTTCACGCGCACAGGGCAGGCCACGCAGCCTTCACTAGAAACCCAAGGCATGGCATCAGCATGCTTCTCATAGCAAAGCTTTGCAGGCTAATTGGCTTTGACCAGCTGCATGTGGGCGCGATTGTTGGAAAGATGCATGGCGGGAAGCGGGAAGTGAAAGCAATTGGTGAAGAGATTGAGGACACAATAATCCACAAGGGCAAGGGTCATGTTTTGAGCGAGAACTGGCTCAACATAAAGCCAGTGCTTGCTGTTTGCAGCGGGGGCCTGCATCCCGGGAAAATCCCAGAGTTGGTTAAGGCAATGGGCAACGACATCGTGATTCAGATGGGCGGCGGCGTGCATGGGCACCCTTTTGGGACAAGGCACGGAGCCATTGCAGCAAGGCAGGCCTTGGAGGCAACAATGAAAGGAATTCCCTTGAAGTACGCTACCATGAAGCACTTTGAGCTTGCAATCGCCCTGCGAAAATGGGGCTGAGGCTGCTTAGAAAGCTATTTAATGCTTTTATCCCACTTCTTTTTTTAACTCCGGTTGCTACTTATGGATTGCAATGCTGTTTATTCAAAAACAGTTTCTGATACAAGGGCCTATTTTGAGAAAGCTGGCTTTTCAAGGGCAGTTCTTGGCTTAAGTGGTGGCATTGACAGTGCTTTGGTTGCATACATTTTGGTTGATGCTCTTGGAAAGGACAACGTCACAGGACTGCTTTTGCCTGACAGCAGTGTCGACAGCGGTTGTCACCGTTCAGATGCCGTTTCTGTCGCAGAGCGGCTTGGTATTGCCTTTGAGGAAATCTCAATCGACGGCATAGTTGAGGCTGTTGAGAAAAGCGTGAATTGGCCTCAAAGCAGTAAGGCAAAGATGAATGCCAGGGCCAGGGCCAGAATGCTCTTGTTGTACGACTTTGCCAACAGCAGGCAGGCGTTGGTTGCTGGAACAGGCAACAAAAGCGAGTTAATGCTTGGCTACTTCACAAAGCATGGCGATGGTGCAGCAGACTTCCTTCCACTGGGAAAGCTGTTCAAAACAGATGTTTTTGCTTTAGCGAGGTTCAGGGGTCTTCCAAAAAATGTGATTGAAAAGCAGCCAAGCGCTGGTTTGGCTGTTGGGCAGACCGATGAGGCTGAGTTGGGTGCTTCGTATGAGGAGATTGACCCGCTTCTTAGAGAGTTTGAGGCTGGCAAAACCGAGGCAGAGCTTAAGCAAAAGTTTGAGGCAAACCTTGTTAAAGGCTTGCTTGGAAGGGTTAAGGCAAACGCGCACAAGGGCCGTGCAGCAGGTGGTTCCTAATGTTGAATGCTGAAATGAAGCGAAAGCTGCTTACTATTCTCAGGGACGACATAGGCAGGGGTGATGTAACCAGCGCGCTGTTGCCCCCCAGGCTCTGTGAGGCAGTGGTAATTGCAAAGAAGTCCTGTGTTGTTGCTGGCTTGGAGGAAGCCAAGTTCTTGTTCAAGCACGAGGGTGTGAAGGTAACCGCTTTGCTTAAAGATGGTGACCTGGCCAGAAAGAATGCAACAGTGCTTAGGCTGCACGGTAGTAACAGGAAAATGTTTTCAGCTGAAAGAACCGTTTTGAATGTCCTGGGAAGAATGAGTGGAGTTGCCACTGCATGTCTTGCTGCCAAAAAGATTGCCAAAGGCTGGGTAACAATTGCCTTGACCAGGAAGACAGCGCCTGGCTTTAACTTGATTGACAAGAAGGCCGGTTCTCTGGTCGGGGTTTGGCCCCACAGAATCAACCTAAACAGCTTTGTTTTGTTGAAGGACAACCACCTGCCATTTTTTGCGTCGTCCTCTGAGGCAATCCTTGCTGCAAAGAAAAGGCACGGGCCTGGAATGAAGGTAGAGGTAGAAGTCGAGAGCCTGCAGCAGGCCTTGGATGCGGTCAAGGCAAGGCCAAGCATTATAATGCTGGACAACTTTTCTCCTCAGAGGGTAAAGAGGGTTGTGAAAGAGTTGAGAAAGGTTTTTTCTGGAAAAATCGAGTTGAGCGGTGGCATAAGCCTGCATAACCTGCACAGCTATGTCAAGGCAAGGCCTGACATAATTTCGATGGGTAGTTTGACTCATGTGCCTGACTGGCCTGATTTCAGCTTGAGAGTTGAAAAGTGATTGCAAGTGAAGATTGCTTTGTTTGGCGGAACCTTTGACCCCGTGCATTTGGGTCATTTGAATGCAGCCAAAGAGGTGCTGAGGCAGAAGCTTGTTGACGAGGTTTGCTTTATTCCAGTTTATTGGCATGCCTTCAAGGAAAATTTTGCAATAACTGGCTTAAAGCACAGGAAGGAAATGGTTGAGCTTGGCATTGAGGGCAAGCCAGGCTTAAAGGTGCTTGACTTCAATTAAAACCCGACCTATGCAATTGAAACCATTGAAAAAGCAAAGGCGAGTTTTCCGGGCAATGCTTTTTTTTGGCTGATGGGGACAAACCTTGTTGAGGAGTTTTCTTCCTGGGAACAGCCTGAAAGAATTTTGCAGGAGACAAAGCTGATTCTGTTTCCGGTTCCCGGAAGCGAAGACCAGAAGAGCAGCTTGATTGATTCAGCTAGTCCTATAAGGGTACAGGACAATGCAATTGACTTGAGCAGCACGGTTGTGAGGGAAAAATTGCTTGGAGGCCACTCTGTCGAAAGCC
>JAUWWX010000105.1 GCA_030616665.1 archaeon
ACGGCTTAAAACTAAAGGCAAGAGTATTTGAAAAATTTAAAGAAATTTTTGTGGAAAACGGTTACAGTGAATTTGAGTTTCCTTTGCTCATTCCTGAAGAGCTATTGAAAAAACAAAAAAAGATTATGTCCTTTGAGCATAGTGTTTGTTGGGTAGGCCAAGAGGGAAATACAAAGTTATCCAAAAAATATTATCTTAAGCCCAGTGGAGAAATGCAAATTTACCCTTATGTTAAAGCTTGGATAAGATCATACAAAGACTTGCCATTGAGAATATTGATTTCTGGGCCGTTTTTTAGAACCCCTAAGAAGAGAACAATTCCTATGTTGTTAGGGCAAGGAAGTTCCATGATTGAAGGTCATGCCTTCTTTCAAAAAAAAGGAGAAGCAATCAAAGAGTTGAAAAACATTACAAAAATTATAAATGAGTGCTACAACGTATTGCATATCCCGACTTTTATTGTAATGAGGCCCTTGGCTAGCAACTATCCTGTTTCAAATGTTCCATATAGTTTTCATGCTATTCTCCCAATAAACAAAACAATCTTATCAGGTTCATTTTATTCCCAAGCTCAAATATATTCAAAGCTGTTAGGTATAACCTCTGTAAACAAAGTTGGAAAAAAGGAATTTGTTTCTCAGGTTGAATGTGGCATATCGGAGAGGGCTCTTGGGATTTACTTAATGCTTTCGTTAGATAAAAAGGGTTTTGTATTACTCCCTCACTTGGCACCAATACAAATAATAATAATCCCAATTTACAGCTTAAAAAACAAACAAAAAGTTTTAAGATATGTAAATCAGGTAAAAACACTTTTAAAAAAGGCAGACTTTAGAGTAGAGCTTGACACTCGGGAAAAAGTTGTAGGCGCAAAGTTTGAAGATTGGGAGAAAAAAGGAGTTCCTTTAAGAGTAGAAGTTGGCAGTAAAGAGTTGGAAAACGGCAAAGTGAAACTAGTTAGGCGAGACAAATCTCAAAAAAGCGAGGCTGAGTTGGATTGCCTAGTTCAAAAAGTTAAAGAAAAGTTTGATGAAATTGATAGTAGCATTCAACAAAAATTTAAAGAATTTCAACTTAGCAGGACTAAAAAATCGAGCAACCTCAACCAATTGAAGGTAATAGTTGATAAAGGAAATGCGGCTGAATTCTTTTGGTGTGGTAAAGACTCCTGCAGAAAAAAACTGGAAGAAGAAATAAATGGTGAAGTGTTAGGGTTCATAGTAAAAGAAAACCTACTGGAAGACACAGAAATAGGAAAGTGTATAGTTTGTGAGAAGAATGGAAAAAAAACATATTACGCTCAAAGGCTCTAATCAAAAAGTGCTTACTTTTAAAAGATTTGTCGAAGTTAATTATAACGTTTTATATAAAGAAAAAATACAGATGAGCTTCGCAGCTTTTTGCAGGACAGTGATTTAAGACGTGACAGAAAAAGAGAAGATTACTTTTAACGTTGACAAGGAGAAGAATTTTAGTAAGTGGTTTACTGAAATACTTGGCAGAGCGGAAATTGCCGATTTGCGTTACAATGTTAAGGGATTTGTGGTTTTGAGGGAGTGGGCTGCAATTCCAATAAAGGAGATGTATTTGGTGTACGAGCGTGCTTTGGAGAAAAAGGGGCACAAAAGGTTGATTTTTCCATCGGTTATCCCGGAAAAGAATTTTTTGCTGGAGAAAGAGCATGTTGAAGGCTTTGCACCCGACGTTTTTTGGATAACTGAGTACGGCAAAGGTGAAAAGCTGGAGGAGAAATTGGCTTTGCGGCCAACTTCTGAAACCGCGATGTATAGAATGTACTCTATTTGGATTAGAAGCTACAATGATTTGCCTTTTAAGGCCTATCAGAGCAACCAGGTTTGGAGGCATGAAACAAAGGCAACAAGGCCTCTTATTAGAAGCAGGGAATTTTATTGGATCGAAGCACACGATGTTTTTGCGACAGAGGAAGAGGCACTGCAGCAAGTAGAAGAAGACATGGAGACCGCTAAAGAGGTTTTGTTTGAGAAGTTTGGCATTCCCTTAATTTTTTTCAAAAGGCCTCAGTGGGATAAGTTTCCTGGGGCAGTAGATACTTATGCAGCCGATTGCTTAATGCCTGATGGAAAAATAATTCAACAGCCTTCGACCCACTTTCTGGGGCAGAATTTTTCAAAACCGTTTAACCTGAAATTTATGGACAGGGATGGAAAAGAAAAATATGCTTACATAACCTGCTATGGGCCTGCTATTAGCAGAATTTATGCCTCCTTGATTGCAACCCATGGTGACAACAAAGGACTAGTTTTCCCCTTTAAACTTGCGCCATTACAAATAATCATAATTCCAATTGTTGTCAAGGATAAAGAAAAAAAGATCTTCGATAAATGTCGTGAATTGCAGAAAAAACTCTCAAAGGATTTTAGAGTAGAGATTGATTTATCAGAACAGAGTCCTGGCGACAAATTTTATTTTTGGGAAATGAAAGGGGTTCCCATCAGAATCGAAGTTGGGCAAAAAGAGCTGAAAGAAAAAAGTTTAACGGTTTTTAGGCGTGATACAAACAAAAGAATAAAAATTAAAGAAAGGCAATTACTGGCGTTTATCAAAAAATCCGATAAGGAGATTTTGAAGAATTTGAAAGAAAAATCCAAAAACAAATTTGACAAATCAATAGTTTCAATCGACAAGCTTACAGAAGTAAAAAAAGCCGTTGACAGCGGAAAAATTGTTAGAACAAAATTCTGTTCAATTGACAAAGAAGGAGAAAGCTGTGCAGAAATAATAGAAAAGCAAATAAATGCCTTTGTCAGGGGAACAAGAGTGGATAAAAAGGAAAAGCCAGCAGGAAAATGCATCGTTTGCGGAAAAAAAGCAAACACGGTTGTTTACATAGGCAAGACTTATTGATTGTTTTCAATGTACTCAAACAAGCGTGGCTTGTGTTCCTTGTACAACCAGCTTTTCATCTCTGACAGCGGAAACAAAGGCATGGTTTGGCAAGGCATATTAGCCAACATAGCTCAGGTCTTCTTTGCTTCCTGGTTTGAGGTCAAGCTCCATCTCTTCCACAGTGGCATTGTCCATTTGCCGCCTGTACATTCCAATGAAGCTGAAGCCAGCTTCCTTGTAAACTTTTTTCGCGGCACTATTTTTTTCCTTCACCAAGAGCAGAACCCTTTCAATATCTTTTTTCTTGAGAAACTCAATCACGTACAGCAAAAGCTTTTTTGCCACCCCCCTATTCCTATATCGCGGTTTTACTGTCAGGCCATTTATTCTTGCAATGCTTGCCTCCAACACCTCAACCTCAATGAACCCAAGCAACTTTTTCCCCTCAACTGCCTTGAACACGAAAATCTTGTTGCTTCTAATTCTTTCCCTAATCCTTTCCTCATCAAATGAAACATACGGAAATTCGTCCCTGATAAGCCCAATAATCTCCGTGTAATCCTGTTCCCCAATTTCCCTTATATCCATTTTTCCAGCCACTACTCTCACCTCAGACTATGCAAAAACATCTTTATTTCCCTGCTTGAGACTGCACACCCACTGTACTTTGCGGCAAACAACGCTGCTTCCAGGCTCTGCTCTCCCTTTGGCAGCTCTTCCTGCAAGAGACCAAGCTGGCTTGCAAGGGCAATCAGTTCAACGCTTCTTACTATAGTCAAGCCCTTGAACATTTCCGCAAGCAGGCTGCTGTTGCGCTTGTCTGTCTCTATCCTGATGTTTCTCCTTGTCTGCATCAGCCTCTGTAGCTGTTGTGGGCTTTCGACAAGCATTCTTGTTGTTCTTTCGTCTATTGCAAAGGCCTCTGCTTCAAGCTCTTTTACAAGGACAAGGGCTTCTATTTCGCCTTTTTGCAGCAACCTGATTGGCTTGCCTTTTGCAAAAAAGCAGTTGTTTGCCGTTCCGTCTATTTGGTCAAACAGCTGCTTGTCCTTACAGTGTGCGATTTCAAACCATCCGTCGTCAATGGCCTTCTTTATCCTTACTGCATTCAGCTCAAACCTTTTGATTGAGATTGGCCTTTTCACGGCTTCCTCAAAGACTGCCTTTGGGATGAAGAACTCAGCCCCGGTTTTCTTTTTGAG
>JAUWWX010000084.1 GCA_030616665.1 archaeon
CTAAAAGTTAACATCTTTGAAAAAGAATACAAAAATAACGGGTAAAAAAGAAAAATCCCAATAAAACCAACCTTTCTTGAATTTTCTAGCCCAAAATAAAGCGTAAAAGTTTTCTTGCCTTTTAATTTATCGCCTCTACTGTCCTTAAGGTCCTTAAAAATAGTTACAAACAGGAAAAGTAAGGCTAGAAAAGAAAACGCCAAGACAAAATCCTTATGATAAAGAATATTTTTTGATGCCACTAAGCCTCCACTTAAGCCAGGGATTAATACTGTAACTAAAGAGAGAGTTATGTTTCCCAAAATTGTCCTTCTTTCAAAAGCAATGGGTACTTGAGAATAAAAAATTGAAAGTAATATAAATACAATTGCTCCAATGTAAAACGGGAAAGGTAAAAAAAGGGATAGAACTAAACCGGTTATGTAACAGGAGACCAAAAATATGTAAGCTTCTGTAAAAGTTATAAGGCCTTTTGGAAGCGGTCTGTAAGGAGCATTAATCTTATCGGCTTCAAAATCGTTAATGTCATTTAAGGTTGTTCCACCCATATACAAAAAAAGAAATGTAAAAAACATTAGAAACAAAGAAAGAAAGCCATTTGCAGCTGAAGGAAAAAGAGAATAACCTAAGATGCAGATTAGACCTATCGGTAGACCATTCCAAGGTCGACCAAGTTGTATAAAGCTAGATAATCTACTTTTGCCTAACACTTTGTAGAAAAAAGATTCCAATGTTAATCACTCAAATTCCAAAATCTGAAGGATTATATCCATATCTTTCCATAACTTCTTTTTGTTTTTTAAGTAGATATTGTCTATCAAGTTGGCTATCCACTAATCTCTTGTCTAGCTTATCAATATTTTCGGGGCTAAGATTTGAATGTAGACAATATATTCCATTGCTAGCAGTGCATTCGAACTCGATGTTGTTAATTAATATCTCATGTACTAAGGTTCCCCCACCGGCTTCTACTCCACGCAGAAAATGGCAAACTAATTTGTCATTGGGATAATACTGCTTAGCAAAAGGGTTATCTAACACCTTGAATTTCGCATGGTCCGCTCGTTTAAAACTTAAAGTTTTATAATCTCCAAAACCTAAGACTCCAATGATATCCATACAAACTTTATAGCGTTCCTCAAACTTCCTTAGTTTAAAGATTCTTATTATATCCTTAGTAGTTGCAAGACCATAAAGCCAGCCATAGAAATATAAATCATTAATCGCCTTTTTCCCCAACTTCATTGCATCGTCCGTCATTTCCTTAATGAAAAGCAGGGGGACTAACGCAAAATAGTTATCAAAAGCGATTATTTTTCCAGCAGTAAATTTTACTTTACCAGAAATAAGCAGTTTTGTCAATAATCTATAGGACATCTACTCACTTCATCAAGACATCCATCGCCTCTTCTTCATGAACAACTATGCCCTTATCTGTAGCTATTTCATATGGCAAATAACTTTTGGTGTGGTCAGAATAACGCAATTTTCTTATCTCTACACTCCTGGTATCACTACCCCCTATACCTAAATAATGCATCACGATTATGCCATCGCATATAAACTCGCTTATTCCATCAGCGCTAAGACTTTTTGAGTCCTCATATAACTCGCTTGTTAACAATGTAGTTATCTCATAAGTCCTCAATATGCTGATTAGTTTATAGAGAATGCTTTTTGCAATAATCTGCTCCGTTCTCGGAATCGGTGAAACTGTTTCAGCGACTTGGACAAGCGAAAAGGCACTGTCCTCCTTCAGGCCCCCGATGATAAGCGAATCTGTCAAGGTGGTCATACTATCTATAGTAATTCTCTTTGGCTTAAAATCCTTTACAGCAGTATTAATCATCTGGAGGAAATCATTTCCATGGGTAATGTCAAAGTATATAATTTTAAGCAAATTCTTTTCTTCCAAAGACTTCAGATCCCAACCGAAACTATGAGCGTGTTTTCGCAATTCTTCTTCATTTTGCTCAGTGCTAATGTACAATCCCTTTTCACCAAACAGTTGTGCTCCATTTGCAAGAAACTGTATACTTAAGGTACTTTTACCAGTTCCAGCACCGCCACTAATCAAAACTATACTGCCCTCCGGTATTCCGCCCATCAAGGCCTTGTCAAGCCCCTGGATTCCAAACTTTGTTCTCTCCATAAAAAAACCTAAATAAATTTCCTCTTTGATATTAATAAGTGTTCACTCTATATAAATTTTTCTTATGCCCTTGAAAATGACTAAAATTGAATCAATTTTGGTTGATTACAGGGAAAAAATTGCATTTCAATCTAATCGCTTCCCAATTTTTAAATAATTCTACCTTTATCGAAACATTTATATTAAGGCTCAAACGTCCAGTTCAAGCTGCTGCATTACCCTTTTGTCTGAGAAGTCGAATTCTGGCTGTTTTTTGATTATGAACTCGCAGTCTGATTCTCCCAAGGCAGTGCAGTGGGTTTCAACGCAGTCAACCGGTTCATCGAAGACGCAGCAGAAGATGCCTGCAAGGATTCCCCTGAGGATGTGATCTGCTGGCATGCTGGCTTTGCCGTGCAGCCTTGCTGACAGGGGATTGTTTGAGACCTTTACAATGGCTTTCTTTGCCTCAAAGTCAAGGTCAACGTTGTTTATTGTGCCCCAGCCAGAGGCAACGAAGTACCTTTCAAGGAATTTGACCAGCTTCTCGCCGTGAAAGCCGAACTCGTTCCTGAAGGAAGGCATTAGGTAGTTTGCAACGCTTTTCCGCACGGCCTTGTACAACTTTTTCTCAAACTCGGGGTCGTGGGTTTCAAGCAGGCCAATGAGAACCTCAGCCGGGCAGATCAGGAAAGGAAAGCGGCCCAAGAAAAAGTTGTTGTGCTCGTACTTTAGGGCTCCAGCATAGTAGAATTTGTCGTAGAAAGTATTGAGGACCATACTAAAAAATAGGCAGCAAACCATATATTTACTTTGGGTTAGAGCATTCCGAGGAGGGTGATTGCCAGAATGCTTAATAGCACGCCGGTTAGGAAGAGCAGTGGCTTTCCTGCCTCGTCCCTGGGCAGGGTGTCCCGGACAACAATGTACAGCATTGCGCCAAGCACAAAGGAGAAAAGCAGGTGGTAGAAGAAGGAACTCAGGTTCATGAGGTAGGCGAAGGCTACGCCCAAGACAGGGGACATGGGAAGCAGAAGGCAGGAAATGCTTTTTCTGTTGAGCTTTTCGTCGATGTCGTTGAGGGAAAGGCTGCTTGAAAAGGTGTGAAGAAGCAGTGGAACAAAAATCAGGAATCCTGAAATTGAGCCCTCGATTCTGAAGGCAAGGAACAGCGTGATGCCTACTACAAAGTGGCCTACAAAGAAGCCAAGGGCGTGGATTGAGGCAAGGTCCTGCAATTGCTCTTTCTTGTTTTTGATGTGCTGGTAGATGTACTTTTCTCCCAGGTGGAATGAGACAAAGCCCAAAAGCATCAGCAGGAAGATGCTTTCGCCAACGTGCTGCATTCCCTTGAAGAATTCGGGCAGCAGGTAGAGGAAAATTATGCCGAGGAACAGTCCAGCAGAGAAAGAGATTGTTGGCAGGTGGTATTTTTTAACATGCTCTGAGTATTCCTCGGAAAAAAGGTGGACTAGGGCAAGAATTGCCGCAAGCAAGAGGGCAATAAGCATTGTGAGAAGAAGTAAGTCTTTTTTCATTTAAATAGTTTTCTGAATTAAATCTTTCTTATGCCTGTTTTGACAATTGACTTGCATACGCACCTGCTCGAAAAAGGGGTTAACCCAAGAAACTACTGGAGGGCGGCAAAGGCAAAAAGGCTGGACGCTGTCGCAATCACCGAACACACATCCAAAAAACCGGAAAGGGCTTACAGCATGCTTTTGGAAAACAAGCCAAGGGGCATTGCTTTGCTGCCAGGAGCTGAGCTTGACACAGACATCGGGCATGTGATTGCCCTTGCAAAAAACAGCGAAATTTACTCAATTGAGGGGCTTTTCAGGAAGAAAATCCCAATAAAAAAGACTCTCAGGATTGCTGAACAAGAGGGCATCCTTTTGAGCATTGTGCATCCATGGGGGTTTAGCAATGACAGCGCTGCATACATTTTGGGTGAAAAAAAGCTGGGGGCACTGGTTGAAAGGGAAAGAATCGGCGTTGAGGCATTCAACGGCATGTTTGCCAACGTGAGCGGTTTCTTTTACGCAACAAGCTGGGTAAAAAAGCCAATGAACTTCTTTGACTTTCTTGAAAAAAGCCGGCTCGGCAGAAAAACAAGGCTGAGCAGGCTTGGCAGAAAGGGAAAGGAAAAGCTTGACAAAAAGGGCAGGGAAATTATTGAAAGGTGCACAAAGCCTTTTGAGCTTGCGGAAAAAGCCAGCTTTGTTACAGCTGGGAGTGATGCACACAAGCCAAACAGGCTTGGCACAGGGATAATGAAGCTTGAAGCAAAAAGAAAAAACCCGGAAAGCATTTTGGAAGCAGTGCAGGACAAGGGAAACGTGAAATGGGTTGGCCCATACGCAAGGGAAACAGGCAGTGGCTATTCCATTGACAGGGTAAGCATCCAGAAGGCAGAATTTTTGAGCGGGCTAAAGTACGCTGCAAAGAGCACTTTGATAAAAAAGGTTAAGGGCAGGAAGGGGAGTGCATGATTTTTTCCGTTTTGCCTGGCACAAGGCTGGGGGAAATTCCCAAAGACGCACAACAACTGCATATTGTGAGGCCTGTTAAGAGAAAGCTGCTTGAAGGCATTTTGAGAAAATGCAGTGGGCTTGAAGGAGTTAGCATGAGCAACAGCTGCATGCAGAGAACGCCGAGCAAAAGCCTTGCCGCGTTGAGGAAAAAGGGCGTAAGGGTTTATGCTGCAAGAAGGCAGGGCAGGCCAATCGGTGTTCCGCTGCAGAAGATGCAGCACGCTTTGGAGCTGAGGCGCGATTACCAGA
>JAUWWX010000075.1 GCA_030616665.1 archaeon
GCAAGCTGCCCGTCTTGCGTTTCCTCAACTGAGACGTGTACAGCTGCATTTTCCAGGTCTAGGACTTTTACCTTTTTTTCAACAAACAGGGCAATTGCTTTCTTGTCCAGTGGAAGCATTTTTCCAAACAGTCTGATTTTGCCGCATTGGGTGCACTGCTGGAAGTAGAGTTCTGCGGGAACCGCAACAAGGCTGTGCTTTCTCAAAAAGCATTGAAGGCAAAAGCCCTTGATGAATCTGCCGTCTTTTTTGCCGCACAGGGGGCAAAAGTTCTCGCCCTTCATAAAATCACTTTTTCTTTATTGGCTTTTTTCCTTTTGCTCTTTTAACTATCACTTCTCTTGGCACTAGCTTATGAAGCAATTGAATTCCTTTTCTTGTCATGCCACCGTGCTTTTTTAAATAGCTATCTTGTACAAGTTTTTTTTCGTGCTCTTTTAGGTTCAGAGCATCTTGTTTTTTTGGTGGAAACGCAAAGACCAATAATAAGCCGTCAATGCCGTGTCTGTTATAAAAAGCTCTTGCAATAAGATTTCTTCCAAGCCGTCTTGGATGCAAGCTAAATGGGGGTTTTCCCAGCGAGTATGCTAGGGGTTCCCTCAACTTTCTTTTTTTCTTCTCGTGTTCGTATCGAATCTTTGCTGCTTGCCACAAGTTTTTCAGGCTAGGACTGCCTCTTTTTTTAACTTTTTGGCCTAGTCTCTTCTGCCTAGAAAGCAGATCGCTCTTTCCACGTGCTTTTTCAAGCAAGGTTTGAAGTGCGTGTACGCATTCATGATCCAAGCTTTCAACATGGCCTAAATCTTCTATTAGTATTTTATGTTCTCCCCAAGATGAAACATACTTTCCTCTGAGCTTTTGGCTTTTTACACTGCCTCCATAAAAAGGGAGCAGTTCATTCAAAGGTATTCCATAAATTTGTGAAATTCTCTCGAATGCTTTTCTTGTGGTTGGATGCAGGTGCTCATGTCTAAGTCTTTCGCCTCTTCTTGGTGTCGCAGGGAGCTTCAGAGCCTCGGCTGCTTGAATTTTCCTTCTTTTAACTGGTTTCTTTGCAGGCATACTAATAAAATCAGTGTTGAAAGAGTTATTTAAATTCCACTGTTTTTTACTTTTAATTCAAAAAAAATTCTTCTCTTTTTTCCTGCAAATCACTTTCCCAAAAAAACGCCTTTTTCCAGGCCGAGGTAGAAAACCGCGTTGAGGACACACTGGTAGGTGGTGAAAATGGCTATAAGAAACCTTGTTGCAATCAGCAGGGAGAAGAAGAAAAGCAGCAGCAGCGTTTGTTCAGGCGAGGTTAGAACCATTTCAAAGGCCAGCAGGTAGCTTAAGGTGGAAATGAACAGTGATACTATGACTGCCTCTGTAACGTTTTTCTTGTGCTTCAAGGAGGTGTTGATGGTTTCAGTTATTGCCTTTACAAAGTTTACCCTTTCAAGGCTGCTTATAGGGTAAATGAGGTAAAATAGGATAAGCATGATAAAGATTGAAATAACCGCAACAATTATTGAAACATAGAGCAAGAAATCGCTGTGCAACAGCAAAGCAGCTGCCATTACAAACATGAAGGGCAGCATTGACGCAAACAACAGGATTGAGAAAATGAAAAGGGATGCAAAAATTGTTCCAAACCGTCTTACAACAGCAATAAAGGCCTTTCGGAAGTTTATTTTCCTCTTCTTGTAGTATTGGCTGACAAGCATTGGGTGCATTGGGTTGACTAGAAAGGAGTCAATAAAGTAGACCACCATTGTGAAGATAATTAGGAAAAGAAGCTGGAACATTATTCCAACCAGTTCAAGGTTGCCCCTTTCAGCCAGTGCCTCGGGGGAAAAAATGTTGAAGTGAACGATGTAGGTTGGAAGCAGGATAATTATTGGAAGAAAGAAGAATGCTACAAGGATTTTTGGTATGAAAAACCTTGGGCATTTCTTCAACAGGATAAAGCTGTCAACCAAAATCCTTACAAAGCTCATGGCTATTCACTCAAAGTAATTTTTTTTCCTGCTTCAGGCACGGTAACCTCGATGCCTGTATCCTCCTCTATCCTGTTTTTGAATATTTGAATTATGTCCTTGTCGCCGTGCACCAGCAGAATCTGAGCAGGCTGCCATTTGGAAATTGCTTTTAGCATTTCCTGCTGCGAAGCATGCGCTGAAAAATCAAACTTTTCTACCTTTCCCTTTACCTCGTACCATTTGCCGTCAATGTATATCTTTTTTGTCTCTATTAAAATGCGCCCAGGCGTGCCCTCAACCTGGAAGCCTGTGAGAAAAACATTACTCTTCTCATCTTTGTAGAGCTTCTTAAGGTAGTTTAGGGCAGGGCCACCCTGCAGCATTCCTGCTGTGGTAACAATAGCGCTTGGCTGCTTCAAAGCCCTCTTTCTGTCAGCGTTGTTCTTAATCCACTCTGTTTTTTGCAAGGCTTTTTTCAGGAACCTTGGGTTCTTGAGGAACTGGGGAAATTTCATTGTGACCCTGCTAACCTTTTGGCCCATTCCATCCAAATAAACAGGGGCGTCTATCTTGTGCTCGTACAAAACGTCAAGTATCTCCTGGCTTCTTCCAACGGCAAAGGCGGGCAGCAGTGCTGTTCCTCCACCGTCAAGAGTTTCCTTGACTTCTTCAACAAGCAGCTTTTCACATTCCTTTCTTGGCGGGTGGTTCCTGTCGCCGTAGGTTGATTCAATGGCAAGGAAGTCTACTTTTCCCACGTTTAAGTCGGCTCCCTTAAACAGTCTTGTCTCCTCAACCTTGAAATCCCCTGTATATAAGAAGGACTTTTCTCCCATTGAAAGCAAGGGCATTGCCGAGCCAAGAATATGGCCTGCGTCAAAAAACTGCATCGAACAGTTCTTTGTAATGTGCAAAACCCTCTTGTATCCAACCGGGAAAGTGAATTTGGTTGCTTCCTCAATATCTTCTTTTGAAAAGGAAATGCTTTCGCTCTCCAGGCCCGCGATTTTTAATGTGTCAAACCACAGTATCTTGCTAATCTCTAGGGTAGGGAAGGTCATATAACTTAAGATGTTTGAGTTGACAAAAAGGTCCGGCAGCGCACCAGAGTGGTCAAGGTGAGCATGGCTTATGATAACCGCGTCAAGGTTTGTTTCCACAGGCAAGGGGTATTCGCTCCCCTGCGGCGAAAGCTTTATGCCCCTGTCCAGCAAAATCTTTTCCCCGAAGTCGATAAGGAAACTGCTTCGCCCTACCTCATTGCATCCGCCAAGGGCTGTGAAAGATATTTTACTCATGTTAAACCATTCTTCAAAAGAATTACCCTTCCTTTACAACTATTGCCTTTTCCGGGCAGCTTGCCTCGCATGCCCTGCACTGAATGCACTCCAGTGGTCTTTTTACAACACTTTTCCCATTCTCTATTTCAAAAACGTTTACAGGGCAGCACTGCTTGCATGCTCCGCAGCCGGTGCACTTTCCTTTGTCCACAAAGGGTCTCTCAGCCAAAAAAAACACCTCCTTCACTTGCCCTTTTCAATTGCCTTGTTCATCTCAGCAAGCATTTTTTTAAAATCTTCTTCGCTCATTCCGTGGCCCTCGGCACCCTGTTGCAGTGTTTCAAACCTTGCAACGTGGCAGCCAACGCAATGCAAATTATACTTGAGCATTACTGGCACAGTTTGTGGAAATTTCTCGATAATCTCGGCAAAAGTCAT
This sequence comes from archaeon, assembly GCA_030616665.1. Classification (GTDB taxonomy): domain Archaea; phylum Iainarchaeota; class Iainarchaeia; order Iainarchaeales; genus JAFCCL01. Next base: position 3,680 of record JAUWWX010000075.1, read on the forward strand.
TTCCTTGGAAATCTTTCTGGCCATGCTATCAAAAAAAACGGCAAAAAACCTTTTAAATGCCCCTCAACTTGACTTCGTGAAAGAAGGGTTTTAAAATTCCGGCGAAATGCCGCAATTTCTTCCTGCTATAGGGCCTGCCTCCCTCCAGAGAGTGGTCAAGCAGCTGCACACTTGAGTTGAACTGCTGCAGCGCAAAGAGATTGCTTCCCTTAAGCCACTTGCCTATCTGCAAAATGTCTGGTTCGCTATGGAGAGAAGGAACAACCGTTGTCCTGAACTCGTAGTGCAAGCCGCTTTTTCTAATAAGCTCGACGCTTTCCTCTATTGCCTGCAAATCAACCTTTACGCCTGCTGCCTTTTCATATTTCTGTGGCGAGTTTTTAATGTCCATCGCAATGTAGTCAACGGCTTTTTTAGCAAGCAGCTTCCCCAACATTTTGGGCTTTGAGCCGTTTGTGTCCAGTTTGACCAAAAGACCGGCTTCCTTGAGCTTCTTGCAGAAGGAAAGCAGACCTGAATGCAGCAATGGCTCGCCGCCTGTAATGCATACCCCATCCAAAAAGCCCTTTCTTTCAGCAAGGAATTGCAACGCCTCTTGCTCTGATATCTTAACGCCTGTGTCCTTGTCAAGGACAAGCTTCTCATTGTAGCAGAAAGGGCACCTAAAATTGCATTTTGGCAGGAACAAAGTACAGGCAACCCTGCCTGGAAAGTCAATCAGGGTAGTCTTCTGAATGCCCTTGAAAACAAGCAAAGCAAAACACCTTAAATTTTAACCAAAACTTTCAAGGGACTTTTTCACGTTGAATGTCTTCCTTTCCCTGAACTCTTCCTGCTTGCCTGTGTTCCAGTTCTGGACAGGCCTTAGATATCCTACAACCCGGCTGTAAACCTCACACTTTGCATTGCATTTCGGCATTTTATGCGACCTCCCTTTCTCTCACTTTGGCTGTCTTTTCTTCCGATTCAATTACCTTTTCACTTACCTCAACCGGGCAGGTGAAGTGCTTGCCCTTGACATATCCGTGTATTGGACAGATGCTGAATGTTGGGGTTATTGTATAGTATGGCAGCTTGAACCTGTGGGCTATCTTTTTGACAAGCCTCGCGCATCCCTCGCCTGACTCCATTGCCTCTCCCAGGAAGCCGTGCAGGACTGTTCCGCCTGTGTACTTGCATTGCAGTTGGTCCTGGTGCTGCAATGCCTCAAAGATGTCATCGCTGTAATCAACAGGAAGCTGCGTTGAGTTTGTGTAGTAGGGAACTTTCTTGCCTGCTGTCTTTATGTCTGAATAATTTCTTTTGTCAATTCTCGCAAGCCTGTATGACGTGCCTTCGGCTGGCGTTGCCTCAAGGTTGAAGATGTGGCCTGTTTCTTTCTGGAATTCTGTAAGCCTGCTTCTGAAGAAGTCAAGTGTTTTCAGTGTAAATGCCTTTCCTTCGCTGCTTGCAATGTCTTTTCCGATGAAGTTGAGCAGGCATTCGTTCATTCCGACAAGGCCAATGGTTGAAAAGTGATGGTCAAGGGTTTCCAAATAGCGTTTGCTCCAGGGCAGCAGCCCGTTTGTCATATTCCGGTTAACCTCTTTTCTCTTTATTTCAAGGCTTTCTTTTCCAAGGTAAAGAAGGTTGTCAAGCCTTTCAAAGAAGTCTGAATCGTCCCTTGAAAGGTAGCCGAGCTTTGGCATGTTGACTGTTACAACGCCTATGCTGCCTGTTTTTTCCCC
>JAUWWX010000073.1 GCA_030616665.1 archaeon
AACATCGCCAAGTTTTATGCATGAGCTGTACTTTGCATTCAACGTCTTCACAACCTGGTCGATTGTTGCCGTTGGCAGGCTTCCAACCTGGTCAAGCTTTCCCCTTGACATTTCAATTGCTAGCACAAGAACCTTTTCATCATCTAGCTTCATGTCCCTTTCTGCAGTTTCAGCTTCCCGGCCTTCATGCTGTGACATCCTTGGCCTTACCTTCATTACAAACGCCCTTGTCGTTTCTTCCCTTCTGTCGCCTATCAATGCAGCGCCTACAGGCAGTGTCTTGATGAAGGCGCTTTTCTTGTATTGCTTTGGGACAATAGTCGGAATCCTCTTGTAAACAGCTTTGACGTCATCGTCAAAGACGAGCTTGTGCGAAATCACGATGTCAAGCTGGCTCAAAACCTTGCTATTTATCGCGCTTGGCTGCTGCGTCGCAAACACAAGCGAGCAGCCAGGCTGCCTTCCCTGCTTCACATATTCAATCAAAGCACTGCTTGCCGGCGTCATCACATTGCCACTTGGGATAAGGGTGTGAGCTTCGTCTATGAAAAGCCATGTTGGGGGGATACCAAATTCAAGCAACTGGTCAACGTTTTGCTCTTTTTGAAAGCGTTTGGCGCTCTCCCTCCTAGTGCTGACCTTCCTTGCTGCCAAAATCCTTCTTGCAAGAATTCCAATTACGAGGGCGGAAACATTGTCTTCCAAAAAGCTAGTGTCAATAACAGTCATCTGGTCTTCCCTGCTTAATTCCGCCAACGGCGTTCCCTGTTCATCAAAGATGTCCCAGCTATTCGCTGCATCAAACCTGCTTGCCAGTGCCCTGATGCTGTCAGGCTTATAGCCTCGTTCGCTGCTGTTCAATTCTTCATCAGTTTGCATGCACTCAATCAATTCCTCCAAGGAAAACAGGCTCTTTTTCCCCCTTATCTTTTTCCCCTCCTTGTTTGTATATCCTTTCTTCACCCTTTCTATGGCTTTTTCCATCAGCAGTCCGCTTGGACTGAACCTTTCAATGCCAAATGTAAGGCACCAGTCATCGTTTGTCAACAAGGCAGGAGGAATGCTGAAGGTATCATCATAGGTTGATTCTGGCACCTGATCTGCAACCCCTTCAGGAATGAAAACCTTCATGTTGCGCAGGCCTTGGGGCAGCAGGCCCCATTTTGCAAGTGCTTCCAATTCCCTCTTTTCCTTGTTTGGGTGCTTCATTCCCCAGAAAACGCCAACTGGGTCAATGACGATTACTCCAACGTTTTTGTTGTGCAGTGCAAGCTCTTCTGCTATCACACCAAGAACGTAGCTCTTCCCGGAACCGCGAGCACCGCAGACAAAGACAACGGGCGGGTTCAAGCTGTCAAGGCAGATGTTTGTATCTTCAAGGTCTTGCTCGGCTACCCTGCCTACGAATAATGCAGCTTCACTGCCGTATTTTTGGAAAACGCTTTTCTTCCTGCCAATGAATGCCTTTCCTTCCACGTCTAACAAAAACTTCAGCTCTGGCTTTACAAAAGGTCCTTTTGGTTTTTCTTCAGCGGCTTGGGCCTCACCCTCTTTTGTAGCTGTTTCTTTTGTGTCAGTCTCATTTGTTCCAATCTCCTTGCCTTGTAGCGCTGAATCCTTCTCAGCAGCCTTTACGGCTTTTGCTACAACGATTTTCTTTATTTTTTTCCTCAAAGTGCTTTCCTCGGGAGCTACCTTCTTTTTCTGCTTCTTTGCAGTCTTTTCCTCTTTTGCCCCAGGTTCCCTTTTTTCCGCTTCCTTTTTCTCTTCCTTCGCCTTCTTTTCGGGTTCAGCAGCCTTTTCATTTCCACCAACCACCTTTACAGGCTTTCCGGCCTTTCCTGCATTGGTATCAGCGGCTTTAATTTCCCTGCCTTCCCCGAAGGCTTCGTCAAAAAGGTCTTTCTCTTCAGCCATTTTCAACTCACATTAAAATAGGGGCAATTCAAGTATTTTAAGGTAATGTTTCAGGGCTTTTAAAAAAGGTCTTAGGCAAGGGGCACTTTCGCAACTTCTGCTGCTTCCCTTGTCAAAGCCCTCAGGCTGTCCTTGCTTATTTCGTGGATGTTCTTCTTTCCTGTTGCTGCAGCAGCCATTTTTACTTCTTCTGTACAAGAAAGCATGTAGTTGGTTGCGCCTTTGACTGCCTTAGGCATGTCAAAGTTTTTCCTGTAATCCGGGACCTGTGTGCTAATCCCCTGCTTGCACTCTCCATTAAAGCACTGGTTGCAGTAATTGCAGCCCATCGCAATCATCAAAGGAAAGCCAGGAAAGACTGCATCTGCTCCAAGTGCAATTGCCTTTGCCATGTCAGCACCAGTGTCAATTCCCCCTGCAATAAGCAGTTCCTGTTTTGCCTCTGCCTCATCCAAAACTTTTCTTGCCTTTACAAGGGAACTCACTGCCGGCAATCCAAAATCTTCAAGCATTATTTCCGGTGCCGCCCCTGTTCCCCCAAGCATTCCGTCAATTGCAATCGCGTCAGGCTTTGCCTTCAAGCAGTTTTTTATGTCTTCCTCAATGTGGCCCGCGCCAAGCTTCATGATTATGGGCTTGCCTCCACTAACCTCTTTAAGCCATTTAATTTTCTCAGCAAGTTCGTTCAAATCCTTGATGTCTGGATGGCTTGGCGGCGAATGGACTGCCTTGCCAACAGGCACTTTTCTCACTGCAGCGATTTCTTTGGTTACCTTTTCAGCTGGCAGCAGGCCGCCCTGCCCAGGCTTTGCTCCCTGCCCGACCTTGAACTCAATTGCGTCAGCCTTTTTTAAATATTCATCATCAACGCCAAACCTTCCTGTGCTGTACTGTACAATCAGCATCTTGGCTTCCTTCCTCTCCTCCGGCAGCATTCCACCCTCTCCAGTGTTTGTTGCGGTTCCAACCTTGGTTGAGGCCTTTGCCAGGGCAATTTTGGCTTCCTTGCTTAATGAGCCAAAGCTCATTGCAGCAACCACTATTGGAATGCTCAGCTTCAAAGGATTTTCACTTGTCTTGCCAATAACTGTTTCTGTTTCAATTTCTTCCCTGAAATAGTCAAAGGGCTTTTCCTCAAGCCTTGTGGCCAGAAAAATCAGGTCTTCAAAATTTGCCCCCTTTTGCTTGTGGCACCTCCCAGAAGCAGTCGGAGGCTTTGGGCTTTGGGCCCTTCTCTGAATAGCCTTGACAAACTCATTCATAAAACAATGCCCCCCTGCCCAAAATTCAATTCAATAGAAGTGCAGAATCCTTAATTAAGTTATCTGCCTTCCTCTAAGACGTCAAATGCCGAATTTTTGTTTTTTTCCTTTTTTGGATACAGCTCCCCATTACGCAAGGCTTTCCGAAACAAGCCTTTAAATTCTATTCACCCACAAATATTTACACGGCAAGGGGTCGTAGCATAACCAGGCAGTGCAGCTGGCTCCAGCGGCCTTTTCTTTAGAAAAGAAAAGCCCGGGGAAAAGAAACTGTTTTGCTTCGCAAAACGGGTGCAGCGCTAACGCGCTGCAGTCGGAGGCACCAGCTGATCAGGGTTCAAATCCCTGCGACCCCATTTTCAAGGGCCCGTAGTGCAATGGCCAACACGCGGCCTTCGCAGGTTATTGAAAGATAATCCGAAAGAGGCTGAGATTGGGGGTTCGATTCCCCCCGGGTCCAATTCTAGTTTTCAAGCGCTTTGGCTATCTCTTGCCCAAACTGCTTTGCCGAAGAGGGTCCATCGGCAGTAATGATTTTTCCGTCAACCGTAACAGATTCGCCAGTGTAGTTTGCTCCCCTTTGTCTCAAATTATCTGCCTCGCTGCTAAAGGCAGTTGCGCTCTTTCCCTGCAGCAGGCCTGCATTCGCCAGAATAGATGGAGCGATGCATATTGCTGCAACAACCTTTCCCTGCGAGACAGCGTCCTTTGCAATCCGCTGCGCCGTTGCATCATCAAAGTAGGTTGCACTGCCCTGTCCTCCGACAAAAACAACAGCATCGAACTGTGCAACACTTACCGAGTCCAACGCAACAGTTGCCTCTGCTTTTCCACCAAGCATGCCAGTAATTGTTCCGGTTTGCCTGCTTGCAATTGTTGTCAGAGCACCATTACTTTCGAGCACTTCCTTCGTTTCAAACAGTTCCTCATCCCTGAAGTCTTTTGGCGAAACCACAAGCAACACCTTTTTTCCTTCAATATTGGCCATTTGTCCACCTCAAGCTACCTGGCTGCTGCACGCAGCCGCTTAATGCAGCAGCAACCAGAATCAATAAAATTAACGCTTTTTGCACAAACCAATTACTGGCAAAAGTTTATTTAAATAAGTTTCTAAGTTATAAAGCTCGTTTAAAGCGGATAAGGCTTTTATGGCTTTTTAGGGTTAACTATAGTTAGTTTAAAGCCCGAAACAGGCTGCAAAGCTTTGGGTTAAAAAAAGCCTAAAACAACGCATTTGCCCCTGCAAGGACCTGTCTGAAAACGTGTTGGCTTTGATGTCAAGGAAGAGCTAACTTTCAGCTCTTGCTAAGATTCAAGTCTTCTAACTCAATTATTTTTTCAAATCTGCCTGACCGTTTGCTGGGAACTACAAGTCCAACTGCAAACCACCGTTTCCAATAATTGTAAACAGTCATATGGCTGACTTTAAGCCCTTCATCCATTAATCTTTTTGCTATGTCGTTTGTGCTGTTTTTTCCATCGCTCAACTCGTATATTCTTTTTTGCTCTTTAGTTGAAAAGCTTTCTTCAGCGGATTTTTTTAAAGCGGGTAAAGCCAGAAATTTTAACCATTTTGTCTGCTCTCTCATCTCACTTAACAAATCTTTTGTAGTGGGTTTGCTTTCTTGATTCATACTACATATTCTCCTCTTGAAAGCTTTTTTAATTCCTCTGGCTGTAAACCAAATTTATTCTGGCCTTTTCTGATTAGATATCGCTCTTTCTTTGTGAACTGATATAAACTTTTCCTGTCCCAAGGCGGAATCATTACGAGCATTACTGCTGCACCCATGACTACCCTCTCTTTTATTTCTACATTTGGTGCAGGGCTAATAGTGCTTCTGACTGAGTTGTGCAGCCTCTGGTCAAAATCTTGCCTTCTTAGATCGCTACCGAGTATTGTCCCTTCGTCGTCAATTCCATAAAACAATATGCCGCCCTTTTTGGTATGCAAAAAAGCCGCAATCTCCTCCGATATGGTTTCCATTTTTGTTTCTGGGCCTTTAAATTCATGCAATTGACTTTCACCCAACTTGCATATGTCTAAAATTTCATTCTCCGTTGGGGTGTGAGTTTTTGTTTGCCTCGCAGCTTTTCTAGGTCTGCCAGTTTTCTTTTTGTGAAATCTACTGGTTTCCGAAACTTCATTAAAATATGACCTAGAGACGTGCTTTATCAAAGGAGTTTTCTCAAAAACTGTTGCTCGCTCTTTTTTTAGTACTCCTCTATTGCCTTCTTTTTCACGTACTAGCTCCCAATCTTTTAGCTTCTCCAAATCTTGCAAAACTGATGATAGTGGCCTGCCTGTTTTTCTAGCAATGTCCTTTGT
>JAUWWX010000007.1 GCA_030616665.1 archaeon
AAGGCTTAGTGAAGCCCTGACTGAGGAAGACAAACAGGCATTGCAGTCAAGCATAAACTCGGCAAAAGACAGTATTACAGCGCTTGAATCAAGGCTCAAGCAGCAGGAAACTGAAAGCGATGCCAAGATAGATGTCCTGCTTCAGGACCTGGAGGCGCAGAGGGCAAGGATAAACGACTTGAACAAGCCAGTGTTATTTGGCGTTGGCTTTGCTTCGCTCGGCGGCGTAAGCCAAGAACTAGTGGGCCTTGGCATTCTGTTTGTTGTTGTGATTGCTGCAGCCGTTTTGGTTGTCAAATTCAGGGACAGGATTCCCTTAAAGAAAGGGCTTTACGGAAAGCCAAAGAAAGAGAAAGCTACTTTTTCAAAGCAAGATAAAGACATTGCGGAACAGGCAATGACAGAAGCCCAGGAAGAAACAAGTAAGGGAAAGTGGGCTTTTGGAAGCAAAGAGCAGCCCAAAGAGGAATCCAAGCGCTTCAACATTGGCGACCTTATCAGAAAGGATTGATTTAGGCCCTTCCGCCTTGGTCTTCAACGAAGCGTGCAATGCTCCTGTCAAAGCTTGCCTCTGCTTCCTTGCTGAAAAGGCAGGCAGGCAATTCCCCGTTTTTCCAGTGGTGCTTGATGCATTCACAGCACATTCCCTTCCTGCTGCATGGCTCGTAAGTGCACGGGCACTCTTTGAGGTTTTTTTCCTTCTGGCATTCCATTGCTAATCAACGAAAGTTGTGCTTGAAAAGCTATTTAAATTAAACCAATGTAATATTAGTGTGATTTTAAATGGCGGCAGGGCTTGACCCGTTTGCAGCAATTTCTGCAGGACTGGAAACGATTTATTCATCGCTTGCAGAGGCTGCGCCCACCCTCCTCTTTGTGGGCGGAACGCTTATTGTTGCATACATTGCAATCAACATTGTTCAAAGGATTGTCAAAAAGCTGCTTGACAGGGTTGATTTCAATCCTGACTTGGAGTACCTTGCCTACAGGGCGGTTGGCTGGGTTGGCTGGTTCTTTGTCCTGGTTTGGCTCGTTGGCCAATTGGGCCAAGAGGAAATCTTTGCAACCTTGATTGCAGGCGGAGCGCTTGCAGGGCTGGCGATTGCCTTGGCGGTGAAGGACAGCTTGGCTGACGCAGTGGGAGGCATTCTCCTCTTGCAGGACAAGCACTTTGACCTGGGCGACAGGATAAAGACTGCAGGCGTGGAAGGAAAAATCCTTGAAGTGGGGTTGAGGAAAACAAGGCTGCAACTGGACAACGGCAACATCCAGATAATTGCAAACGCCAAGATTGACAAGGGCGGCTGGACTCTGCTGCCAAGGGAGAAGCAGAGGGAAAGGCTTTTCTCAAAGATTGCGAAGAAAGCAAAAAGAGTTGTGCCTGGAAAGAAGTAAGTCTGTTTCTAATTGCAGGGAGGAGGATTCGAACCCCCGAAGGCACTAAGCCTGTGGACTGGGCCCTTCAATAATACATCTTTTGTAATATTGGCCAAAGGTTTCGTTATTTAAAAAATTCAATTTAATTGGCCAAGGGGAATAATGTGCTTTTAGTTCGCACCCTTCTTCTGCAATTTCCTTATGGTCAATTAGATACATGCACCCTCCTTCAAAATCAAAATTAATTACAACGCAAACTAAATCTCCCATATTTTCCTCTTCATAAATAAACTTATCAAAAACTTTGCATTCCGTAAATTCTTCATTGCAAAGGGCGTAAGTTACACTCTCATCACTTGGAAAGGGTCTTTCAATAAAAGCTTTTTTTCCAATATTGTTCTTAATAAACAACACGTTTCTGAATTTTATTTCAAAAAGATTTGCATCGTTAACTGGCTTGTAATTGAGAAACATTGTACGGGTAAAAAAGTTGGCGGGATATTGTGGATAAATATTTTTAGTATACTCAGCTTTACAGGCCGCCCCTGCACATATAGCAGACTCAGATATATCTGAATCTTTAATTTCCAAAATAGATTCTGTACTATCATTAACCAGCATATTCAAATCTTCTAAGTTCAGTTGAGGCTCATCTCCCTCAGGGTAAAAAAAAGTTAAGTAAAATGTCGCAGCCGCAATTATAAACCCGCACAAAAGAATATATGGAATAATTTTTTCCAGGAGCCCTTTTTTTGAATCTTTTTTGGAACCCCCAGAATTAGTCTCATTAAAGCTACCACTTATAGAAACAGCACTATCTTGAATGTTAACATTAGTTTGTTTAGCTATTTGAGCAAGTCTGAAAAAGTTATTAGCAGTAAGAACCATCTATTAGAATATCCAAAAAAATGTTTAAAAAGCCAAGCCAAAGCAAGGCCTTTTTAGACGGCAGTATATCGAACCTAGGTTTGGAGGGAGGAGGATTCGAACCAGCTATTTAATTAACTTATTAATCTATATTTTTTATTAGATAATGTGTTTAAGATTTTTATGCCTTCAATTAGAATATTTTTAAAGACTGTCTGATAATTGTTTGATAGACCAAACTTCTTTTTTATTTTTTCGTATTTTTTTCCTTTTCGATGGGCACTTGAGGACGACCTTAATTCTTGTAGATTCTTCATGAAAGATACCATCTCAGGAAATTGCACAGTATGTTTCTGGCTCAGATATTTTTTAAGTACCTCAATGCTTTTATCACCCTTTTTCAATACAAATTCATCCTTTATTAGTTTTTTAAAATACTCACCTGAGTCTTCTGAGACCATTCTTTCTTTCATTTTTCTTACATTAATTGAATCTATAATTATCTTTGTTACCGCTAATACTAAACCATCAAATTCTTGTTGAGAATTTTTGGTTGGAAGTCTCAATGTTTGAAAGTAATGTTCATCAGCTTTGATAAGTGGCTTAAAAAGATGCCAACCATATTTTTTATGCCAATTCTCTTGGAAAATTTTGAATTTTTGTTTGAAAACCAGATCTGCTGTGTCGGGATCGCAAAATTCCGCTTCAAAACTTCTTTTAAAACAAGAACGACTTATTTTTCCATCAGTAATATTGTATTGCTCCCAATGTTTTTGTTCTTTAGATGACAGATGCCCTAAATCTCCTAAAAACACCATCACAATATTCGTGTGGCTATTGTCCATTCTAAGACCCCAAAGACCCTGGCAACTAAGATAACCGTCTGAAACAGAGTATTTTTCTGAATTGTTATAATATTTGTCTAAAACTTCTTTTTTGAAAAAAACTTGCGTTAAGTAATGTGGTTTTCCTTTATTTTTTCCAAAATAATTGTTAAGCTGTTCTTCATTACACGTAAATGTAATTTCTTTGCCACTTTTATCAACACCAATGACAAACTTTTGATATTCCTTTTCATCAGAAAATATCGTTGTTTTAAAGGAATTTGGCACTTCAACGATTTTCTTACCGGTCACGCTCGCAGTTGATTTCCAGTCACCAAAAGATAATTCATTATTATTCAAACCAATACTGTAAATGAAACTAGTTCCTGATTTTTTATCATACTTTTTACGTAGTCCTAATTCTTCTAAAGATTTTTCTGAAAAACGACGAAAATCAAAAAACTGTGCAAAAGCCAATCCTCTTTCGTGTAAATATTCTATGAGGTAAAGTTTCTTGATTTTTATTTCCTTTTCACTAAATACTATTACTTCTTCTTCGTCACCATTATCATCAATATATAGGAATTTTCTATTGGCTTTATCTTCAAATAAATTGAAAAATAATCTTATGTCTTCTGTTATTTCCCAATAATCTTCTTTGAGCCCATAAAAATGTCTTTTTACTAAAAGAGGAATTACATTTTCGGCGCCTTGAATACTCTGTATCGAAAAATCCCAAGACTCACTTTTTAGCGACTCTTTTGAGAATTCTTTTTTCAATAAGCAAGAGTAAATTACTGAGTCATTTTTAGAATCTTTTATAGATTTATAGAGAATAATCCAAACGGCATTATCTCTCCTTTCAAAAAACTGAATCTCATCAATGAATTGCATAAACTCTTTTTCTTCCATAATTTTCACCTGATTCTATAATTATAGTATGTTACAATATTAATTTTATATTTTTGGAGAGGGAAATCATGTCTAAAATCGAACTTGAAATTAAAGCCCGCCACAAATCTAAGTTTGCAGGAGGGAGGATTTGCACCCCCGAAGCCACTAAGGCACGGAGTAACTTCGATTCGAAGAGTTGATCTAACGAATCACCTAAGCCCCGCCGGTTTGTCTACTTCCGTACCCCTGCAAGAAATCAATGTTCCCTATAGTATATTGCAACCCATAGTATTTTTTATTGTATTTTTTGTTAATCCACTCGTCTTTCCAGCCTTTTTCACCGAGCGAAAATAGAAGTTCGCATAAATCGTCTCTGAACTGCTTTGAAGCGCTTGTTACCCTCAAACCCTTTTTTCTGATACAACCTTCTGTGTCAAAGACTCCTTCAAGGAATGCAAGCCTTATTTCTTTGTTGGAGTCTTTGATTATTTCCGGAACAAAGATTATGTGGGACTTTTTGCCTCGTGGAACTTCGAGAAATTTGTTAAACATGCGAACTGCTGGTTTATTGTTAGAATTTGCAGCATAGTACCATCTTTCTTTTTTAAGGTGCAAAAGTAAATTGAGCCTATGTTCAAACACACCATATATTTTTTGGATAAATTTCTCTGTAAGCCATTTTTCAGTCACCTCAAGACAGATTGTATCCCCCTTCTTCCTTATGTGACCGTCACCCAAAATGACTCCAAGCAAGTAAGCCAGGTCAGTACTCATTTCATGCGGAATACGAAAGACGCGTCCTGTTGTAGAACAAAAGAAGTTACAATTCTCTACTAGTTCTCTAACTTCTTCCCCAAGTCCAAATATTTCCAACTTCTTTAAGGCGATTAGTGGCGGAGATGCTCTGCCAATAAGCCAATCTTTATAACTCTGGCCAGCAAAATTACAATCCATTGATTCCATCCATTTTTTCTTCCAGCTGAGTCCAATTTGTTTTCTTAATCTTTCGTTCACTTCCCTCAGAAACCTGTTCACTTTAACTGCTTGCTCTGCCTGCTCCGGCGTCTGTTTCACCGCAAAGCGTGGAATCACACTGTAGACTCGCAGAAGTTTTCGCACATCTGTGTCCTCTTCCGAGTCATGCAACTCCAAAAGATTGAATCTCATTTTGGCTCCCACAAAATTTGGGTTTTGACTTTTAAAGCACTTTGGATGGTGGGCTTCCGGTGAAATCATAATGGAAACCACCACCCAAAAACGATTCCAACGCAAAGGCCAAGGAAGTATGTGCTAAACTCTGTTGACTTCCAGTTGAAGCCAAGCATCTCCAAAGCCAGGGGCGCAAGGAGAAAGGCAAAATAAAGAAATACAAATTGCGGCAGGTTCATGGAAACCACCACTTCTTGCCTTCCAGCGCCTCAAAGTAGGACTTGCTTTCTCGCTTTCTTCCAATCTCCGCAAAGGAATATCCATCACTGAAAGGACTTCTTTTCCTTTCCAAAATCAAAAAACTCATCGACATCACCTCCATTTAGGATGAATTTTTTCGTGGACGTCTCTGCTGATTTTGGAGGCATTAAATCCTTTGCACCAAAATTAGGGGTTTAGGCGTGCAAAGGTTTAAGCCGAGAAAATCAGAGTCCTAAGAAAAAATTCCTCATTGGAGGTGATTGGGGATTAATGGAAAGAGGAAAGACAAAAAGAAAACAATTTAATAGTTTTATAGTAAGAATCTAGTTATGAATGAGGTAGCAATCATTGGAATGGCGGCTCTTTCTGCAGCTTCTTTGTGGGGTTCTGTTACGCTCTACCAGAATCAGATAGATAAAGAGTTAAAGAAACACTTTGAATCGCAAGAAAAGAAACAGGTTGAAAAAATATTGCCTTCGCTTGTTGAATATGAAAAGGAACTTAGAGGAGCATTGCAAAAAGTCAAAAAAGGCGAGAGAGAATGGTTGCCTGATGATGTTTTCAATAAGTTTGCCGACTGGTTTGATGAGCTTGACCTATTGTATCAAAATAGAGAGAGAAAGAAACGTATTGATATATCTAAATTTGTGAGTTCTATAGCGTTTGCAATAAGTACAATCCTTTGCTTATTGTCCTTTGTTTGGAGTGAACTCTTTCTTTGGGGCGTTGGAATATTTATCCTTGGTTTTGCTGTTGTTACGATGGCGATTTGGTTGACCTATATAATTAAAACGTCTATTGAAAGAGAAGAAAGCGAAAGTTAGAAACTTTCCTAAATCGATTCAATCAGGTCGTGCAAGGCCTTTTCTTTCAGCCATTTTCCTAGGGCGTGGGCTGCAATGCCTCGCTGGCTTTGGTTGATTCTTTGTTCTTTGGGCAGTTCAACCGCTGTTTTTTTCTCCCCTGCCGGAATGAAGACTCTTGCGTAGGGGAGGCTTGCTGACTTCTTTTTGGAAATCTTTTCGGTTATATTCCCGTGCCACTTGCCCTCAAAGAACCTGTAGCTGTCTGGCGCGTCAATCAGGCAGATTACTGTGTGGAAGAAGGCCTTCTTTGACTTTCCTGAGAGCAGTTTGAAGAAGCCCTGGTAGCCGATTTTGTGGAAGGCCCATTTTGAGTGCTGGCCTGGAAAGCCCTTGTAGGCCTCGAGGTAGAAGCCCGTGTCCTCAACTATTAGTGGCTGCCTAAGCTTCTCAAAGGCCTGCTTTGCCTTTCCAAGCGCAACTTCTTTGAGGCTGTCTGATTCCGGCTCATTCAGCTCGATTGGCTTCTTCTGCAGGTCAAGCCCGTACTGCTGCAAAACGCTTTGGATTATTTCAAACTTGCCCTCGTTGGTTGTCACAAAGTAAAGCATTTTTTTCACCTACAAGTGGAAGTACAGCTCCTTTAGGGCAAGGTTGTAGAGTATTTCAAAGGAGATGAGCCAGGCTATGGCAAAGGCTGCTGCAGGAATAACAGGGCTGTTGGAGAATGGAATGAAGGTAGCGCAAATGAGGGCTGCCGCAGAAAGGGAGAGAGCAATTGATATTGCAAGGAAGTGGTTTCTCAGAAAGTTTTTTCTCACAATTTTTTTCTTATACCTGTGCTTTTCCGCTATCACGAAGTCCATCAGGCTTGCGTCCTCTGCCTTTTTGCCGACCTCGTTGATGATTTGGTAGGCGTTTTCCTGCTGGAAAAGAATGTCTTTTATTGTGAGGGCGTTCATTTTTTGTAAGGCAACCGTTTTCAGCAAAAGCTGTTTTGGGATTCTGTTCTTGTATTTTCGCATCAACAGGCTGAAGTCTGACTCGTTTAATTGCTCTTTGATGACCTCTGCAAATATTGTTATTTCTTGGGGCTGTCTTATCAGTGTTCGGATTATTTCTGGTGGAATTCCACTGCCTTTGGATTGGTAGGCCCTGATAATTGAAAGGCTGAGGTGGGGCGGCAAAAGGTTTTTGTTCAGGTGCTTTGCCACTTCCTTGATTGAAATCTGGTTGTTTTTGATTTTGTTCACTATGGCGTGGATTTTTTCGTCGCTTGAGTAGTGGCCAAGCAGCTTTCTTATTGGCATTATGTTGGCAATGCAAAAGCTTGCGATTGCAAGCAGCAGGACAATCAACTCAAATTGGTAAAAGTACTGGATTATGAGCGGGAAGCCAAGCCAGAGGATGAAGATGAAAATTGCTGTGTGGTACAGGAACCTTGTCTCTTCCGGAATGTTCCAGCCCCTTTGCTCCAGCACAGAAAGGAAAATGTCAACTATGCTGAAGAATGCATTGTTTATTTTGTCGAAGAATCCCCTTTTTGGTAGCATGGTAAAAAGCCGGTAATATTAGGCAGGGGAGGGTATTAAATTTTTCGGGAAAGGCAAATTTTCCCTTTTTTACTCTCTGGCTAGGGCAAGCACCTTCAGCTTGTAGTGGGCCTTTTTGTAGGCTAGGTAGCTTACAAAGATTATGAGGGGGGTTGCAAAGTAGAACATGAAGCCAAGGGCTGTGTCTCCGCCGAACTGCACTTTTATGCCTTGGACTAATGAAACGATTGCAAATCCCACCAGCGTAAAGGTTATCAGGAAGTGGACTACTGACGAAATCTTGTACTCTGTCTTTGTGCCAAGCACCATTTTTTCGTTGCACCTCTTTTCTAAAAGGAAGTGGGTTCGATTATTTAAATTTTTCCCACCGAAAAAAAGTGGCTAAATGCCTCCAATTTCGCTTTACTAAACGGATAATTAAGTTTAAAAGTATTCAACACCCTGTAAGTATTACAGGTTTTTATGGTGTCTGAAGTGGACTTTAAGCAGGTGCTTGCAGAGAAAAAGGCAATTATTTGGAGGGAATACAAAAAATACCTTCTAGGTCATACAAAGCCGCCGTACGCCCTTGACAGGATTCAGGACTATAAGGAGGAGGACAGCTTCTTCTGGAAAGCTGTTTCAGACTACCCAAAAAGGCAGGGAAAGTACATAAGGGGCAGCTTGGTCCTGCTTGTCTGCGAAGCAGCTGGTTTTGAGCAGGAAAAGGCCGCTTTGACAGGTGCTGCAATGCAAGCAAGTGAGGACTGGATTCTGATTCACGACGACCTTGAGGATAACTCCCTTGAAAGAAGAGGCAGGCCAACACTGCACAGGCTGTACAGTGCGGCGCAGGCAATCAACGCAGGAGACGCATTGCACATAATAATGTGGAAAATGCTTAGGGACAACGAAAAGGTTCTAGGTTGTGAGAAAGCCTTAAGGGTAATGGATGAAATGAACAGCATGCTGATGCGAACCACTTTGGGGCAGTCGGTTGAAATAAAGTGGACTGAGGAAAACAAGCTTGATTTGAGTGACGAGGACATTTTCTTTGTGATTGGCGGAAAAACCGCCTATTACTCAATCTGTGGGCCGCTTAGGCTTGGCGGCATAATTTCCGGGCTGAGCGAAAAGCAGCTTGAACTGCTGTTTGAGTTCGGCGTTCCTCTGGGAAGGTGCTTCCAGATAAGGGATGACTTGCTTGACCTAACTTCAGACTTTGAGGGCCAGAAGAAGCAGGTTGGGAATGACGTCTACGAAGGGAAAAGGACTTTGATGCTGGGGCATCTCCTCAAGAATGCAGACAAGCCAGACCTTGAGAAAATAAAAGGCATCTTGGGGAAAAAAAGGGAACAGAAAACAGAGGAAGAGGTTAGGTACATCATTGAGAAGATGCACCACTATGGAAGCATCAAGTACTGCCAGCAGAAGGCTAGTGAATTGAGAAAAGAGGCTTTGGGGGTATTTGATGAAAAGCTTGGCTTCCTCTCAAAACAGCCTGGCAGAAGCAAGTTGAAGGCAGCAATTGACTTCATTCTGGAAAGGAAAAAGTAGCCTACAGGGGGTAAAACCAGGCTTCCGTTTTTTTCCTGCCCTGCAAAAAGTATTTTAAGGAAGGAAGCCTTATTCTTTGCATGAATGGCTTTGAGTTGATTGATAGCTTGGGCGGCTTTATTCCAGTCTTGATAACAATTGGGGTCATTCTTGTACTGTACATTGTGTTCAACTTTTTGCTTGGCCTGGCCAGAAAAAGCCTTCTGCGCCTTGCAAAAACCAAGAAACAGATTTCAAACGTTGAAATTTTTTCCGCAACAATAAGGTATGTGTTCATTTTTTTCCTTGCTCTGACAGCAGTCTTTTACTACAGTGGCAGTTGGACCGGCCTGGGATTAACACTGGGGCTTTTCTCAGCGGCAATTGGCTTTGCCCTGCAGAAGCCGATTTCTGGGATAGCAGCCTGGGTAATGATTGTGACAAGAAGGCCGTTTGAGATAGGCGACAGAATAATAATTGGCAGCGTGAAAGGCGACGTAAAGGACATTTCTTTGACACACATAACTCTTAAGGAGATAGGCGGCCTTATTCAGACAGAGGAAAACAGCGGGAGAACAATCCTCATTCCAAACAACATGCTTTTTGAGCAAAACATTGTCAACTACACGCAGCACGACGAGTTCATCCTGGCGCAGGTCGTCGTGCCAGTAACCTACGAAAGCAGCCTCAAAAATGCAACCAAGATATGCCTGGATGCAGCCAAAAAGACAACAAAGCAGTTCCTGGAACAGGTGAAAAAGCAGCCCTATGTAAGGCTCTACTTCCAGCCAAGCGGCGTCAACCTCAGTGTGAGGTTCTTTGTTCCAGCAAAGAAAATGACCGAGTTGTCAAGCAAGGTAACAGAGGAAGTGTTTGCAATGGTGAGAAAAGAAAACAGCGTAACATTCGCCTACCCTCATACAGAAGTGCTGCTCAGGAAAAAGGGCAAGGCATAGAATTAAGAAGCAGAAGAAGCACAATTTCTTTCGGCGATGATGAGGTCATCCTCGGAAAAAGCGTAGGTATTACACTCCGCTAGACGCATTTCAGCCCCCGCAGGCTAAGGCATTACATAGAGGGAATATTATGGTTGAGCAAAAAAACAATGTGCGGATTTTCTTTAGCCTTTTGCACGTAATTTGTGTTGTATTCGTTTTAATAATTTTGATGATTGCAATTGTCAGCAAAAACCTTGCTATTGGCCCATTGCTTTTTCTGATGGCATTGATTCCTGCCGCTGCAGCAAAATTTAAGAAAATTCCATTAAAATGCATTTTTCCAGACATTGCGTTTGGCTTAGTTGGAATGATTATTCTTACAACTTCTGCTATTACAGGAGCTGAATTTGCAGGCATTTTAGGTGCGGTGGTCGGAGCAGTTGCAGGAGATGTTGCGGCAGATAGCCTTGGCGGGTTTTTCGAGGGAGCAGTTGCAGAAAAAATGAAGCCAAAGCACGGCATCATTCACAGAACCCCTTTTGGAAGCGCAATGGGCAAAACAATTGGAAACCTGCTTGGCGGAGCAACGGTTTTAACAATTGCCATATTCTTTAAAATAATTTATTAATGAGATAAATTATCATAAGGCGAGTTGATGGCTGAGCAGAGAGTGGTTTTTTGCGACAAGGCCTTGTAGGAATAGACCTGCAGGAAATGATAATGTCAGCCTACAACACAAACAAGTCATAAAAATGGCCAGAAAACCGTTAATTTTAAGGCATTAACACCATACGATACTGTAGGCAATGATGAGGTTAACACCTGCTGACCGGAAGGAGTGAAGAGAAACTCAATCCTGAGCCGATTTTTCAAATTCTATGTGCAAGAAAGAATTAAATATCTGAATCGCCCTATGGTTTGTGCGATGTTATGAAAACAAAAAATATTGCTCTTACTCTTTTAGTGCTACTAATTATTGGGATTGTTTTTACTAGCGGCTGTGTTCAAGAGGAAGGTTCGAGCTATGTTGAAGAAGAATGCAGAGTTGAAGAAGATTGTCCAGATAGGATTTGTTTTGCCAAGGATTGCATTGATTCTGATTGTTCTTATTCCCAAATAGAACATTGCTGTGGAAATGAAATATGCGAGATTGGTGAGAGTTATCCAGAATGCGCAGAGTGTCCTGATTGCGATGATGAAGACAAATGCACAGAAGATTCATTTAATTATGAACAGCAAAAGTGCATGACTGAGCCAATAATTCCTTGCTGTGGAAATGAAGAATGCGAACCTGAAGAAACATATAAAAGCTGTATAATAACAAGATATGGTGAATTTTCAATTTGTCCAGACGACTGTCCTAATTGCACTGATACCCCTGAAGGCTGTTTTAGAATGGACTGTCTTGACAAAGAAACATATTTAACCTGTCCGCAGGATTGTCCAACTCCCAAAGAAGTATTAGAGGAAAGTATTCCTGAGATAAAGGACTATCCAAAACTTGAGCAGGTTTTTTTGGATTTATACTCTTCTGATGGATTTAGTGATTCGGAAATGAAATATGTTAAATCACTCTTTGATATCTTCAAATTGAAAACTAATCTGCACCAGGCTGATGAAGAAGTTTTAGCTTATCTAGTGACCGATACAATTGAACCACGTATACCGCCAAACAGGAACAAGTTTCCTGATATAAATAAGGAGCACTTTGTAGAAGAACTTATTCCTCTGGCTAATAATATAACAGAGGGAAGTTCTGGAGACATGGAATCGATTAAGGAAATTGTTTCATGGGTTAGGGAAAATATTGATGTCACTTGGACTGCTGAAATAAGAGGCGACACACCAAAAGCAATATTAGAAAAAAGAGAAGTTCACATCCCTTGTGATTATTTGGCTACTTTAATTACTGCTCTTTGCAGGGCATCTGGAATACCTGCAAGAGAGGTGACTGGTGGTCTTGAGTCCCCAGGACATGCTTGGACAGAAGCTTATGTAAATATGGAATGGGTCCCTGTGGATTCAACTGGATACTTAGAAGACAATCCAGAAGAAGAAAAGTGGTTATATTCTGTACACGTTTATGATCCACTTGATGATAGATTGATGGATGTTTCCCTATCTTACAACACAGATATATTAGATTTGATTGTAGAGCATACAAAAGAATCGGTTGGTGAAACTAGTGCTACCAAACAAGCAGAAGAGATTTTTACCCAATACAAAAAAGAGGATGACCTTGCTAATAGGTATGCCTATGCGCAAGATATCATGGATATATGCGTTAGTGAAATTATAGCAAAAGAGGAAGGCTATGAATCAAAGGACATCAAAGTATTAGATTTATGGGATTGGGATAAGTTAGCAAGGGACGAAAATTTTCTTAGCGAACTCGAAAAAGCAAAAGTAATTTCAATTTATGACTTTACACCAGAAGACACAATCCTATACAGGGGAGGTGGCATGGGGGAGTTTCCACTTGAAAAGATCAACACAGTTATACCAGAGGTTAAACAACATTTCCAAGGGGAAATATACTTCTTCTTCGCTCATTATAAAGCCATGTGCGGTCCCCTGAGTGATGCAGTTGCTATTAATTTATTTAACCCAGAAGACGTAGATGCTCTTGAAAAGGCGTACCAAGACTTGGTTACAGGAATGCCTGAACTCTTAAAGAATCTTGTAATTGAAATCGTTAGTGTAATAAACAAAGAAAAAAATTCCACAACCTTCCACTTCCCCAAAGAAATTCAAGAGGGAACAGAGTATTCAATTGCCACTGCCAGTCATTTCAATATGGAAAACACAGCATGGGATATATTTTTTGAAATACAAAGCATGGTTAAAATTCAAGATATTATGATGGTGCTTAGTGTACACCAAACAGTAGTAATGATAAATCTTCGAGATTTCCCCGAGTATAAAAAATGGGCCTGGTTTGATAATCTTAAACTCATCGATGAAGAAGGCAAAGTTTATGCAGATCCAGAAATCTACAGAAACCCGCGGCCAGACCCAGAAAATGTTTTTGGAGCCCCATATAAAGATTCTCCGCATAGCATTTTTATTGACCCAGATCAAACGCTAGAGATCTACAGTGAAAATGATACAGTGGTTATTAAAGGCGATATAACTACTGAACGCATCGTTGTAAGCTAAGAACTGAGGAAACAGATACCCAAAACCAACAAATTTAAGCAGTTAACACCATACGATACATAAGGCGATGATGAGGTTAACACCTGCTGACCGAAAGGAATGACGATAAACTCAACACTGAGCCTTTTAAAATTTTTCCTGAGAGCACACTCTTTAAAGCATGTACCTTTAAATAGCAGTTTAAACAATTTAGTATTGGATGAAAAATTATATTCTGTTGTGCCTGCTTTTGCCTGCTCTTTTGGTTAGCGGTTGTGTTCAGCCGCCAGGGCCAGGAGACCAGCAGCAAGGGCCAGGAGGGGACATCGAAC
>JAUWWX010000090.1 GCA_030616665.1 archaeon
AGACACTTATCCTGTGTAAGCCTCAAACGATTCTATTTTCCACTCTATTGTGGTGTCTTTTTCTATGCTAATTGCGCTTATTCCTGTCATTGCCATTTCGCCGTCTACGTAGAGGCCCCAGAACTCGTTTTCCTTGGGCTTGACTCCGTTGATTGATTCAATCATTACGCCCATTTCCCCGTAGTCCTGGTATCCTATGGTTGCAACTGTCTGCATTGCTTCAAAGGCGTTTGTTCCATTTTCAACCTGAACGGTTTTATCCAAGACCGTTTCATTGCCTGCAATTGCCTTGAATGAAACAGCGGCGCTTCCCTCTTTTTCTACAGACTTGAATTCAACCGGCACAAGGCTTATGAACACAAGCCAGAGCAGCACTAGAATAGCCAGCCATATGAAGAGCTTTGGCTGAATGATTTTTTTTTGTTCAAGCTGCATGTCAAGCCCTTGCCCAAAACCTTAACCTGTTCAGGACTGCTGAATCCTCAAGCGCTGGATTGCTAATCACAGCCCTGTCGAGCAGCGGCGTCAGAATCAAAATAAAGCCGCTTACTGTAAGCAAGTGCATTACGGTAAAAGGAATCTGGCCGATGAAAGCCTGCACAAAGCTCATTCCAAACATTGCCGGCCCGAACAAAACGCCTGTAACAAAGTCAAATATGAGAACGCCCACAACCCCGCTTCCAAGGTAATGCTTCAACTTCACTTTTCCAATCCTCTTGTAGGCAAAGTGGAACAGCAGTCCAAGGCCAGCGTAGGTTAAGGCAGTTACCACAGTCCACATGCCTACCTTCATAGTAATGAAGTCAAACGAAATCATTGTAACGAGTGCAAATAAGGCACCCTGCCACCATCTGTCCTGCCTGCTGAACGGAAGCATACACCCCATTATTGGGTCGTTGTTTGGAATAATTCTCAGAAACCTGTACGCATTGCAGAACAGAATGCTCAAGACATATTTTATTAGCTTCATTTCCTTTACCTTTGAGGAATTTAATGTATTTAAACTTAATTGCCGCGTTTCCTAATTTTTTTATTTCGAATCAAATCACCTCCAATAGGGAATTTTTTTTCAGGACTCGAATTTTGCCCCTTTAAACCTTTTTACTACTGGATTCTGCTTTCTGGTAAAAAGGATTTAAAAAATTTGAAGAGTGGAACAGAAAAGGATTTATTGAGAAATAAAATATGCCACGGGTGGGATCTGAACCCACGGCCTCTTGATCTCCCACCTGGAAGATTATGAGTTTCGCCTTTCATTTGAAATCAAGCGCTCAAACCATGCTGAGCTACCGTTGCATGTAAAATTCTTAATACAAATAACCTTTAAATAGTGAATAGTTCATTTTGCATTCAAAGGATTACAATTCCTTTTTCTTCTTCCGGGATTCTGTCCTGCTTGCTGTAGTCAAGCCTTGAAAGCATCTGCAGTTTCCCGTTGTGCAATAGGACCCTGTCCGCATACCCGATGAACAAGCCTGTTTCCAGCACGCCTGGAATGTCCTTTGCCTGGAACTCAAGGTCTTCCAGACTGTACACTTCGTCGACATTTACGTCAATAATGTAGTGGCCTGTCTCTGTCTTGAGTGGCCTCCCACTTCTCTGCCTCAACCTTGCTTTGCCAAGCTTTTCCAGCTGCAGCAAAGTCCTTTTCCAGCCGAAAACGCATACCTCAAACGGAATCAAGCCAGAAAGGGTTTTGCCATAGTTTTTTTCCTCTGTTATAACAATCAGCTCTGCCGCGCTTTGGGCAATCATCTTGTCCCTAACAAAGCTGCCTGAGTCAATCTCAATGAAGTTGAAGTCTTTGTCAACCGCGTCAGCAAACTCTACTGCCAGGTCTATTTCCATATCGTTTACTGAAGCGGTTTTGATGCCAAGCTCTTCCACTGTTTCCGCAATTCTGTTGTTTGTTGGCACAACGCTTACATCAAGGTTTTCTTCCTCTGCCCTCAAAGCAAGCTTTTTCACAAACTTGGTGCTTTCGCTGCCTGTTCCAAAGGAAAGCACCATATTGTTTGAAATATACCTTGAAACAAGTGCCTCAATGGTTTCTTCGCGCAATGCCATAAAAAACCAGTTAATATTAGTGGTTTGAGGCTATTTAATTTTTTTGTCTGCCACTATCCTATCTTATAATCCCCACAAACAGCACCCTGCAGAAGCCGCTTCCCTCGCTTTCGCTCGACGGCAAAACCCACTTGTATTCTCCGCTCTCCATCGGCTCTTCCCCCGCCACTTTTTCATTCCTGAAAACAATTCTCTTCAGCCTGTCGTTCTCAAATTCAAGGTAGCTCTTCCAGTCGCCTACATAGCCTGTTCCAAACGGGAATTCTTTGCCGTGGTAAATCTTTTCAATGTAACTGCCTGTTGCATACTTGAAATTGCACAGCCCGCTTATGCTGTTCTTATGCAGGTAATTGAGCCTTGTCGGTTTCTTCAATATTTCTGGGAACAGCATGTCGCCTACTGCCGCCTCCTGACCTTTAACAAAATCACCGTAGTAATAAAGGTTGAAGACAGCGCTCTCTTTTTCGCATCTTGAAATCTTCATGCTATATTTCCTGCCATTCTTCCCCAACAGGTTTTTGGCAAGCCAGTTGCCTGCTACACTTAATTCCGCGTAATCAGAAAGTATGTTGACCTGCTGTTCGCCCTCATGTTGGTTCACCATTGTTACGAGTCCGTCTTTTCCAAACAACGCAATGGTTATTTTGTCGTCGTTGCCTGCAACAAACGGCTCGTCTTTTCTGACCTCTGACGCAATAGCGGGAATTCCATTAGTCAGCTCAACCTCGTACTCCAAACCGTTTTTGTTGAAGGCCAGCGTACTCTCTTCCTCCTCTGAGAAGTACGTAGCCTTTCCTCTGATGTTAACCCTCTCAATGATTGTTGTATAGTACTTCGTAAATATCCCGCCTTCGCCTATTCCTGTGCCTGTTTCCCTGTTGTTGTACTTGTATCCCCTGTTTTCATAGAACTTCAGCCCCTTGTTGTTTGTGTTGTTGGCAACTGAGTTAAAGGTTGCAGTCAAGTAATCTCCGCCATAGTCCCTAAGGTATGAGTCAAGGTTTGCCTCATAGTCCCCGCAATTTACTGTAATCCTTTCCCAGTTGCCCAATTGGGCAAGGCAGTCGTTGTCTGTTGCGTAAGTGCACTGCACTGGGCAGAAGCCGTCATTGTCAACGCACTCCCTTTTTCCCCTGTGAGAGCAGAGCTTTGGTTTCCCTGCTTCAGAGGCGCATTCATCAACGGTTGAGGGGTCATTGTCATCACAGTCTGCATCTGTTTCGCATTCAGAAACAAGGCAGTCTGTGTCATTGCTGTAATCACACCCACTTGGGCAATATCCATCTCCCCCTATGCATTCAGTGATGAGTTCATGAACGCATTTCTTTGGTAGGCCGGTACAAAGGTCTTTTGTGGCAACGTTTCCGTCACTGCAGTCAGCGTGCACAACGCATTTGCCCATCTGGCAATCAAAATCAACCACAAAAGTGCACCCTGTTGGGCAGCATCCATCTCCACCAATGCATTCCCTTATCTTTGCCCTATAACACCTTTTGGGAATCCCCTTGCATTCGTCCCTTGTGCACAAAAGACCGTCCTCGCAGTCCAGGTCTGTAACGCATTGGTCATCGCTCCTGTGGACACAGGCAACAGTCATTGTCCTCTGATAAACCCAGGCCTCAAGCAGCGCGTCAGCCTCCTGGAAAGAAACATGGTAGTAGTCGGTTGGAGCAATCTGCGCACCGCATTTTTGAACAAGCTCTGCCATCCTCTGCCTGCTTTCATTTTCACTCCAGCTTGCTGTATAAAGCCGTGCATTTATGTGCTCTGCAAGAAAGTCCGAGGCAACAGGATTCCTCTTAACCCGGTTAACCGCCTCAACCTCGGGAAAAATGCAGCCACTGGCTGCCACCAAGGCAACCAAAGCAGCAGCTATTAAAGGCAATGCAACTTTAGTCATAGACTATTCAATAATGCAATTGTGTAATAAAAACCTTTCCTTTTAGGTTTAAAAAGCAGGTATTTTATTGAATAGCCCCAGCTGGGATTCGCACCCAGGACCTCTCGCTTTTTGGCTTGAAGCTACCAAGCGAGTGCTCTAAACTGGCTGAAGCTACTGGGGCAGCCGAACAAATTAGCCCAAGAAAACTATTTTAACCTTGTTTTTGCTCTACAAGCTTCACCAATTTCTTCAAATCAGCAACCTTTACCTTCCTTTCCTTCCCTGTCTTCATTTCCTTCAGCGTAAACTCTTTTTTCTTCAATTCCTTTTCCCCAAGGATAACCACAAACGGAATTCCCAATTTGTTCGCGTAATCCAAATTCTTGCTTATGCCTCTTGCATTCAAGTCCATTGCGGCGTTTATTCCCAGGGCCCTAATCTTTTGAGTTAATCCAAGTGCTGCTGGCTGCAATTCCTTTCCAACGGCAGCAACAAAAACCTTTGTGCCCTTCTTTATCTCAATCTTTTCCTCCAAAAGGTCAAGCAACCTGTCAATGCCAAAAGATATGCCAACAGCAGGTGTTTTTGGAGCGCCAAACAAGCCAATCAGGTTGTCATAGCGTCCGCCGCCTCCAACACTTATTCCAAGGCCCTCTGCAAAAATCTCAAACACGTTGCCAGTGTAGTAATCCAACCCCCTTGCAAGGCACAAGTCAACCTTGGCATACTTGCCTAGCCCTTCTTTTCCAGCAACAGAAGCAATTCCTTCAGTTCTTTGAAGCCCTCTTTTTCCTTGAGCCTTGGTTCAATTGACTTAAGGTCACTTTTCTTAAGCAAATCAATA
>JAUWWX010000014.1 GCA_030616665.1 archaeon
CGTGCAGGAGCAGGGAGAAACGATCAAGGTTGGCGCGATCGATGCCTTGACTGGCGATGGCGCCCAGTATGGGGAGTGGGCAACAAAGGGGTTGACTATTGCGGCTGAGGAAATAAATCAAGGTGGTGGCATTAAAGGCAAGAAGGTCGAGGTTGTCTTTGAAGACCATAAGGGAAAGCCGCAGGATGCTGTTAGTGCTTACCAAAAGCTAAGGTTTGAAAAGGTTCCAATTGTTTTCATTGCTTGGAGTTCGCCAACGCTGGCAGTTGCGCCAAAGGCAAACCAGGACAAGGTAATCCTTGTTACCTATGGTTCAACAACGCCCCTTTACTCCTCAAAAGGAGATTATACATTCAGAACGGCAATAAACGCGAATCAGTTTGCAAAAGAGGAAGCTCTATTCCTGTTCAATAATCTGGAAAAGGAGAATGCTGCCGTGATTTACATTAACAACGATTTTGGCTTGGGAATGAAAAACGTTTTCATTGAAAGTTTTGAACAGCTTGGCGGGAAGGTTTTGGTTGAAGAAGCATTTGAACAAGAGTCGAAAGATTTTAGAAGCCTTATACTAAAAGTGAAGGTTGCTGAGCCTGACGCCATTTTTCTTGTAGGACACTTGGTTGAAAATGGCTTGCTCATAAAGCAAATGAACGAACTCGGCTTTGACAAACTGGTTATTACTGATGTCTACAGCGTTGAAGGTAGTGATTTCATGCAAGGCGCTGGCGAAGCAGCAGAGGGAATATTCTATGTCGCGCCGTTCTTTGACGAAAATGAAGATCCAAGCTTTACAAGACTATACAGACAAAAATTCGGGGATAAACCAAACTACTTTGCTGCCCAAGCATACGATGCCCTAATGGTTGTTGCTAAAGCAATAGAAAACTGCCCAAGCGAGTTTGACACTGAGTGCATCAAAGACGAGCTGTTCAAGATAAAGGGTTTCGAGGGGGCAAGCGGCACACTAACCTTTGACGAATTTGGAGATGTTGAAAAGCCTGTTACGTTCAAAACAATTAAGAACGGGGAATTTGTTTCATACGAGGCGAGCTAAATGAAGGGAAAAATCTTGATTGGAATCCTGTTAGCTACTGTTCTGTTCGCAGGTTGCATTGAACAGCCAAAAGATGAAAAGATAATGCTTGGCGCAATCTTGCCTTTGTCCGGCCCTGTTGCAATTTTTGGGCAATGGGCAAGGCAGGGAATGGAGCTTGCTTTGGAAGACATTGGGGATGACAGGCTTGAAATTGCTTTCGAGGACAGCAAAATGGATGCAAAGGAGGGCTTGAGTGCGTTCCAAAAGCTTGTTGATGTTGAGGAAGCAGACATCGTTGTTTCTGCAATGAGCAGTGTAAGCGTTCCACTGATTCCGGTCTCTGAGGAAAGGAAGATTCCGCTGTTCTTGCAAGACGTAACCTACCCAGAGATTACAAAGAACAGGCCTTTGGTTGTAAGGCACTTCATTCAAAGCGACAGAGAAGCAACCGTTTTGGCAGACTATGCAACAAACGAACTTGGAATAAAGAAGGCAGGCGTGTTGTACGTCAACGACGAAGCAGGCGTTGGCGCAAAAGAAGCCTTTAAGAGTGTGTTTGAAGAAAGAGACGGACAGCTTCTTGCAATGGAGGCCTACAGCGCAAGAGATGTTGACTTCAAGACTCAGATTCTCAAAATCAAGGAAAAAGAAGTTGAAGCAATCTACTTGTTTGGAAACGGGCCAAGCTGGGCAACAGCACTGAAGCAAATCAGGGAGCTTGGTTTTGAAGGAAAGGTTTTGACAAACGCAGCAATGTTTATCCCAAATTTTAGGGAAGCAGCAGGAGAAGCAGCTGAAGGCGTTTACTTTACTTACCCATACACTGACTTGTCAAGTGAAGAAGCTCTAAAGTTCAAAGAAAGATATGTGGCGAAATTTGGCGAAGAGCCGGCAATGGAAGCATACTATGGCTGGGATTTGATTCACGTTATTGTGGAAGCCTTGGAGGCAAATGATTGGAAAACAGAGAATTTGAAGCAAGCGGTTGTTGAAATGAAAGAATTTGAGGGAGCGTTTGGAAAAACGAGGATAACAGAGGAAGGCGACTTCTTGACATCTGTTGGAATAGGGATAGTTGAAAACAGTGCAATGAAGGAAGCGGGAGTATATGATTGAAGCCTACATTCTGCACTTGCTGATTCTGATTTGCATTTACGCTATTCTGGCAATGAGCCTGAACCTGATTACAGGCTATGCTGGAATGCTAAACTTGGGGCATGCTGCATTCTTTGCAATTGGGGCATACACTTCAACCCTGCTTGTAATGGCTGGCTTTCCCTTCTGGTTTGCTTTCCTTGCAGCAGCTGGAATGGCTGCCTTGTTCGGCGTGTTGTTGAGCATTCCTGCCTTGAGATTGAGAGGCGACTTTTTGGCAATTGCTACGCTAGGCTTTGGAGAGATAATAAGAAGCATTCTGCTGAACTGGACAGAGCTAACCAGAGGACCATTAGGGATTCCAGGAATTCCAAAGCCAGAGCTCTTTGGTTTTGAGTTTGGTGCACTGCACTGGTACTTTGTGCTTGCCTTTGCTGTTACTGTTGCAACTTATTTCATCCTGAGAAAGATTTTGGCAGGAAACTTCGGCATTGTCTTGAAGGCAATTAGAGAAAGCGAGCCAGTTTCAGAAAGTCTTGGAAAGAATGTTAAGCTTGTGAAGATTCAGGCCTTTGCCTTAGGAGCATGCTTTGCTGGTTTAGCTGGCTCGCTCTTTGCCCATTACATTACCTTCATTGACCCAAGCAGCTTTACCCTGGCAGAAACAATCCTGATACTGCTCATGGTTACCTTGGGAGGAATGTCCTCTCTTAAAGGAAGCATTGCAGGCGCAATAATCCTGATTCTGCTGCCCGAACCCCTAAGGTTTATTGGCTTGCCTTCAGCAATGGTTGGGCAGCTAAGGCAAATTATTTATGCAGGTTTGCTGTTAGCATTAATACTGAAAAGGCCAAAAGGCCTGTTCGGAGAAAAATGGTTCAAGGGGATAGTAAGTGAAGGGTGAAATTGCAGTAATGGGAATTGTCCTGTGCGTGCTGTTTGCAGGCTGCGTGCAACAGCCTGAGGACGAAACAATTAAGATTGGGGCCTTATTGCCTTTGACTGGCGAGGTAATGATTTGGGGAGAAAACACAAAGAATGGCATGGAATTAGCGCTAGAAGAGATAAACAAAGAAGGCATAAATGGCAAGGAAATAGAAATCATTTACGAGGATAGCCAATGCAGTCCGTCTAAAACGTCTACAAGTATTCAAAAGCTTATTTCGGTTGACAGAGTGAACGTAGTCATTGGTGAAATCTGCTCCTCAGCTACTTTGGCTGCTGCTCCAATTGCTGAATCAAATCAAGTGGTCTTAATCAGCCCAGGCAGTGCAGCGGACAGTATTAGCGAAGCAGGCGACTTTATTTTTAGAAATTATCCAAAGAATATGCAAATAACTGAAAGCGTGATTGAAGTATTAGACAACCTTGGTAGGAATCGCATTGCTATAATGTACGTTAACAATGATTATGGGATTAGTTTGAAAGAAAACGCCGAAAAAATATTTGCAGGCGAGATTGCTATTGCTGAGGCCCACGACCAAAAAGCCACCGATTTTCGAACAACATTAGCCAAAGTCAAAGAGCAGAATGTTGACGCTGTTTTTCTGGCAACCTATTACACTGATGGCGCGCTAATTCTAAAACAGGCAAAAGAATTGAACCTGGATGTTTTGTTTGTTGGCCCAGATGTGTTCGACGACCCAGAGGTTGTTAAAATTGCAGGAAATGCAGCAGACGGCATAATATTTAGTACGGTTAAACCAGGAGCAGGTCCTGCTTTCACTGAATTTAGCAGCAAATACAAAAATAAGTACAACAAAGAGCCAGGGTTTCTAGCAGATTTTGGTTTCGATGCCCTTAACGTAATCGCTGAAGCAATGCGACAAGGCAATTTTGAAGGAGAAGAAATTAAAAACTTCTTATACGATTTAAAGGATTACCCCGGCGCTTCTAATACAATAACGTTTGATTCAAAAGGAGACGTGGCAAATTCAGCACTAGTAATCAAAACAATAAAAAATGGTGAAATCGTTCTCTATGAGGCAGACTGAATGAACAAAAAAATCTTAATCGGGGTTTTAATGGCAACCATTCTTTTAGCAGGCTGCCTTGAGCAGCCACCTCAAGATGAGGAAGAAAAGTTTGTGATTGGAGCATTATTGCCTTTGACTGGAAGGAATGGCGTTTATGGTCAAGAGATTAGGAATGCAATTGAGTTGGCACTGGATGAGATAAATTCTGAAGGGGGAATAAATGGAAAGGTGTTTGTTGTCATTTATGAGGATGACCAAGCAGACCCAAAGACAGGCGTAAGCGGAATGCAAAAACTTGTGAACATTGACAGGGTTCCAGTTGTTTTGGGAAGTTGGGCTTCTGGTGTAGTGGTTGCCGCTGCACCAATCGCCGAACAGGGAAAAGTAGTAGTTATGGCAAGCGCGATTTCCCCTGCAATAACTGACGCAGGGGACTATATTTTTAGGGTACAGCCATCAGCGACATTTTACACAGCTAAATCTGTTGAGTTGCTAAGAGACGAAAACTTGTCAAGCGCTGCAGTAATATTTGTGAATAACGAGTTCGGAAAAGCACTAAAAGATGCCTTTGTGTCAGAATTTGAGGCACAAGGTGGCGAAATAGTGGCTGTTGAGGCATACGCACAAGGAGACATTGATTTTAGGTCGCAACTGACAAAGATAAAGGAAAAAAGCCCGGAAATAGTTTTCATTCCAGGCTATCAGGACACTGTTGAGGTAATAAAACAGATAGAAGAACTTGGAATTGAGTCTAGGATATTGTCTGGACCGCCCTTTGAAAGCCAAAGCACCTTGCAAAAACTCGGAGGGATAGCAGAAGGCGTTCTCTACGCCTACCATTTCGTGTCAGGAAAAGACACTCTGAAGGCAATACACTACGAGGAAGCCTACTTGCAAAAGTACGGAGTGCCAACAGGTGGCTTTGCGCCTTTAATGTATGACGCAACGCAGATTATTGCAAATTCGTTAAGAAAATGCGGTGAGGACACAGATTGCATTAAAGAGGAATTGCACAGAACAGAGTACGAAGGAGTAACTGGTACTATAACCTTTGACGAGAATGGCGATCCAATAATTCAAATCGTGATGAAAACAGTTAAAAACGGTGAATTCGTTTTGTATGAAGGCGGTTGAAATGATGGCGGTTGAAGTAAAGGGCGTTTCAAAGCATTTTGGTGGAGTCAAAGCCTTGGACAATGTTTCGTTTAGCTTGCGGCAGGGCAAGACTCTTGGTTTGGTTGGAGGCAATGGCAGTGGAAAGACAACATTGCTTAATGTGATTACGAAAATGGTTGTGTCAAACAAAGGCGAAGTCTGGTTTAATGATGAGCGAATCGACACTATGCCTGCTTACAAGATTGCAAGGCTTGGCGTTGGTCGCATATTTCAAACTGGCGGCATATTCAACAACATGACCGTTCTTGAGAACCTGTTGGTTGCTGCAAACGCTGAAAGGGAGGAAGCGGAAGCCGTGCTGCGAGAAGTGGATTTGCACGAAAAGATTGACGACAAAGCAGCAACCCTAAGCGGTGGCCAGATGAGGCTGCTTGAATTCGGCAGGGTAATGATTAGAAACGATGAACTGATTTTGTTGGATGAACCGTTTGCCGGAGTAAGCGAGGCAAACACCAAGAAGATTGAGAGGGTTGTAAGGAAGCTGCAAAAGCAGGGCAAGACAATGATTTTGATAGAGCACGACAGCCGCAGGATTAAGAGGCTGTGTGATAAGATAATAGAGCTGGAAAAAGGGAAAATTATAAGGGAAGCAAAGGCCTGAAGAAATAAAACGGTTATTTCTCGCTTTTTGCCCTCTTCCACATCATTTCAAAGCTGTTTATGAAGGCCTGAGCAATCTCTTTTGATTTAATGCGGATGATAAGATAGGGGTCTATGTGGAATGTGAGGAAAAGAAGGTCGAAACAAGCATTCCAAGAAACTGGCGAGAACTGTATTTCCTTGGAAAACCGCACCTTGTACCTTTCAACGCCTTTAAGCATTTTGGAGCGTTGTCTCGCTTCTGGAGTGTCAAGAACTAGGTGCTTTGAGTCAACATTCTGCTTTGCAAGCCTTTCATACCATTTGCGAAGCACAGTGTTATACGGCGGCCTCTCAAAGGAAATTAAACCATGCGGTGTAAAAACCCTGTTGTGGGTATTCCTCGCTACTCTTGCCATTTCCTCAAACTGGGATTTTTTTCCTTCAACGCCCCTAAGAATGGATACCTCCCATGGCTCTTTTTTGCTGTTAAACTCTTTAAGCAATTGGGGTAGTTCCGTCTCCAACGCAAGTCTTTTTGCATCCAAAACTTCTCCCAGTTTTTCTGGACTTTCAGGTTTGAATACCCTAGTGCCGGCCTCATTTATGTAGGACACAAGACCCTTTGCGATAAGGCTGTTCAAAACATCGTAGACGTTGATTCTGTGGATCCCGCTCTCTCTAGCCAATTCAGCGCTGTTTGACTTTCCAATCCTTAAAAGAGTAAGGTAGGTCTTTGCCTCATTCTTGCCCAGCCCTAAATCCTCTAAAAAGCCAGTATTCATAAGAAATATAAATAATGAAAAGATTTTTATTAGTAATAGTTATTACTAACAACCCATTTATTTGTTTACTGTTGCTAACTATTTATGGACAAAAAAATAGTCATAGCAGCTGTGTTTATCTTGGTTATTGGCCTTGCTGCTTTCTATTTGGGAAACCAACCAACAGGCTTGGCCTCTCTGGTGGAAGATTATACGGTTAAAATTGGTTACAAGCCAAACGCAAATTACATTGCATTATTTGTGGCTCTTGAAAATGGTTACTTTGAGGAAGAAGGTCTCAAAGTCGAAACAATCAGGTTTGATTCAACAAACACTCTGATGAACGCGTTCGCTGCAGGCAGTTTGGATGCCACACCAACAGGAAATGTTATTGTTTCCTATTCTTTAGAAGAAAACAGCCCCGGGCTGTTCAAGCTATACTCTTTTGCTTTTTACACAGATGAAAGGCATCCTGAGAACATGGTTGTAAGAAAAGGAAGTGAAATTAATAGGTATCAAGACTTGGAAGGAAAAAGAATTGGCGCAAACAAAGGAATTTTTGCGCGAACAATGACGAGAAGATTTTTGGAAAAGCAAGACATAAAGAACTTTGAGATAATAGAGTTGGGCAGCAACCTCCAGTTACAGGCACTTGAAACAGGACAGATTGATGCCTTGATTTCACTTGAGCCATATCCAACCATTGGCGTGGAAAACGGAATTGCTGAATACCTTGAAGGAGGTTCTGTCTATGTTAAAACCGTTGGCTTCAGCCCTTCATTCTCCGGAGGAGCCATATCAACAAAATTTATGAGAGAACACCCAAGCGAAGCAAAGAAATTTCTAAGGGCAATGGAAAAATCAATTGGATTCATATCAAACAACTTTGAGGAAAGCAAGCAAATTCTACCAAAGCACATACCAATCGAAAGCAACATAGCCAGAAGAATCTCCTTACCTTCGTTTCAATTCTTTGAGAACTTGAATTACAAACAGAAAGAATCAATTCAAAAAACCGCCGATTTTCTTTTTGAAGAAGGAATCGTTGAGAAGAAAATAGACACAGGTTCGCTACTCCTTGACAGTGAATACCTCCAATAAAAGGAGGTGCTTTCAAATGACTTTTCTTCAAATCAGAAACTTAGTTAAGGAATTCCAGAGAGTAGAAGGCGGACAATTAAGAGTCTTGGACAACCTAGATCTGGATATTAGGAAAGGGGAATTTGTAACAATATTTGGGCCAAACGGATGCGGAAAAACCACTCTGCTAAAAATAATTAGCGGTTTCGAAAAGCCCAACGATGGAACAATAACTATAAGAAACTCTCCGATAGAAAGAACAAAATCCTATTTGGTTTTGCAAAGCCCTGATGACTCGGTATTCAATTGGATGAATACAATACAAAATATTGCAATTGCGCTTCCCAACAAAGACAAAGAACAAGAAATTAGCAACCTGTTAGAAAAAATTCAAGTCGGAGGCAAAACATTGCTTGAATTCGGCTCCTACTATCCATACCAACTGTCTGGAAGCCTAAAACAGCTAATGGTCATTGCAAGGGCAATCCTATTTAATCCTGATTTGTTGCTGCTTGACGAACCATTTTCCTCACTAGACTTCAAAACAGCCATGCAAATGGAAGATAACCTGCTTCAAGTCTGGAAGAAAACGAAAAAAACCGTGTTATTCGTTTCACACAATGTAGATGAGGCTGTTTACTTAGCGGACAAGGTAGTTGTTCTATCAAACCAACCAACAAAAGTAAAAAAAGAAATCACTGTTAACCTGTTCAGGCCAAGAAAACAGGGAATGAAACTCACAGCAGAATTCCAAAAAACCAAAGGAAAAGTGTTAAACTGTTTCAGTGAAATTCAATGAAATACAGAGGTGTCCTTTTAATTGCGGTAATAACAGTTGTCTGGCAGGCGATTGTTTCCACAAACCTTGTTTCAACTACTTTTATTGCTGCACCGATCGAAATATTCTTCTGCTTGGTGAACATGTTTGCCAAAGGAAGCATTTGGAGCGACATAAGCGCCACCTTTTGGAGAACCCTTATAGCCTTCTTAATCTCTGCAGCAATCGGAACGCCTCTTGGAATAGCTGTAGGTTATATCAGAAAAGTTGGCTATAGCATAGAATTGTTGTTGGATTTCCTGAGAAGCCTTCCGGCAATAGCGC
This sequence comes from archaeon, assembly GCA_030616665.1. Classification (GTDB taxonomy): domain Archaea; phylum Iainarchaeota; class Iainarchaeia; order Iainarchaeales; genus JAFCCL01. Next base: position 8,809 of record JAUWWX010000014.1, read on the forward strand.
TGTTCCCCTTATTCATACTCTTTTTTGGCATAGGGGACGAATCAAAAATAGCTGTCGCAGCATTCATGGGAACACTGGTAATAACTGTTGCTGCAATGCAGGGAACAAAACAGATAAAGAAAACAAGACTGCAGTTAGTGAAAAAGCTTGGCCTAAAAGGCGGAAAGATATTCTTCCGCTTCCTTTTGCCGGAATCGTTGCCAATGATTTTCAGTGGCTATAGGCTTGCTGTATCCTTCTGCTTAATACTAATAATAGTTACAGAAATATCTCTCGGTGGTCAGCAAGGGCTAGGAGCAAGACTGATTGATGCCCAAATGCTTTACAATATAGCAGAGCTTTACGCATTAATAATCATAATGGGAATCATTGGCTATCTATTAAACAACAGCTTTATTCAACTGGAGAAAAGGGTAGTCCACTGGCGGGGAAACTAATCCTTTCCTCTAATTCTCTCCTTCACCCTTTCATGCATTCTCTTGATGAATGCAAGCCTTCCTTCCATTTTGAGGATGTCTGCATGGCCCCAGGCAAACAGGTTGAAGGCAAAAGGAGAAGGCACTTCTGTGTTTCTTTCAATTACCTTGAGTTTGCCGTTGTTAATCCATTCCACTACCTGTTCAGTGGCAGAAATGTCCATCAGGTCTTCCAAGACTTCCCTCCTCGCCTCCTTGAGGATAGAAAAGTCTTCGTCGATTCGCTTGACTGCTGACAACAGCAGCCTGCTGCTCATCTGCTGCCTGCCAACACTCTTCCTCTTGCCCTTGTAGCTGCGCAAAATCATCAAGGAGCGGGTAGCACAGTGCCTGAAGCGCCTGCTCAAGACCTGGCTTTTCTCCAAGGAAAGCTTTGCAATTTCTTTTATTGGGTTGCTTTTTAGCAGGTTAAAGGTCTGCTGTATTGGCAGCTTCTCACAGCTCAGAATGAAGCCGTTGTCGTTCATCGTTATTTCAACGTCTTTGTGGACAAGTCTGCCAAGCAAGTAGGCAAAGACCCTGCTTAGGGCATCATTAACACGCCTTCCGTAAAGGGAGTGGAAGATTGCGAAGCGCTTGTGCTCCTCGTCTGTGAAGTACTCAATGAGGAGCTTTTTTTCATTTGGAATTGAGGCAAACAAGTGCTGCTCATTAAAGTAGTTGTAGATTGCCCTAGCAGCGTTCTTGTCAAGGTAAAGGTAACTATCTATGAATTTTATTATTTCCTGCCTGCCCTTGCCGGAAGCAAATTTCTCATCCATTAATGCTCTGAAGTGCTGGATTTCCAAAGCAAGGTCAAAGGACAAGGGCAGCATTTCACTAAACCAGCTTGGCACTGTGGGAGGCCTCTTCATTGCGGAGACAACTTGTATTGTGTTGCCCCTGCTGTATTTGAAGACATAGGATTGACCTGCAAGCACGAAAACGTCTCCTGGCCTCAACCGCTCAAGGAATTTTTCGTCAATTGTGCCAATTGAATGGGTTCCCATCTTTACCTTGATTCTTGCCTCATCCGGAATCGTTCCCACGTTTGTCATGTAAAGAACCCTTGCAAGCTTGCCCCTTTTGCCAATCATTCCTGTTTCTTCATCAAACCAGATTTTTGCGTAAACATGCCTTGTCTCAAGGCTTGAGTAATGACCTGAAAGGTATTTTATGACCTCATCGAAGTCTGACTTTGGCAGGGAAGAGAAGCAGTAGCTGCCTCTGACAAGCTTAAAGAGGTCCTTTTCAAGGATTCTGTCTGCAATCGCGATTCCGTAAACCTGCTGGGCAAGAACATCTAAGCAATTGCGAGGAATTTTTACTTTGTCAATTTTGTGCTCCAAGGCATTCTTCAAAAGGACAGCACACTCAACCAGGTCGTCCCTGTCCAAAACAATTATTCTTCCCTTTACTGTGTCGTGAAGATGGTGGCCACTTCTCCCGATTCTTTGCAATGCCCTGGCGATGCTCTTTGGGCTGCCAAGCAAGGCAACCAAATCAATGAAGCCGATATCTATCCCAAGTTCCAGGCTTGTTGAGCAGACAACACACTTGAGCTTTCCTTCCTTCAGCCTGTTTTCTACATTCAACCTCTTCTCCCTACTTACGCTGCTGTGGTGCGCATCAAGGTTGCCAGTATGGTAATATGCCGGGAACCTGTCCTTCAAATTGTGAACAACCCGCTCGGTGGCAGAGCGGGTGTTTGTAAAAACAAGGGTTGTTTTGTGCTGTTGAATGAGCTTGTGCAGTGTTGAGTAAAGCTTGTCCTGGATTTGTGAGGCAGAGACGTTGATTAAGTCCGGCA
>JAUWWX010000011.1 GCA_030616665.1 archaeon
ACCGTTTGAGAAGAATGGCATGAGAGGCAGGCTATGCAATTTGCTTGTTGCTGATTCAACTGGCGAAATTCGCTTGACTGTCTGGCACGATGATGTGAGAAAGCTTGGAAGGGAGCACGTGCAGAGGGGCAGCGTACTGCTGCTTAGGAATTGTTATGTTAAGAGCTTTAATGGAAAGCTGCAGATAAGCCTGGCAGCAAATGGAAGAATGGGGGTAAATCCCGAAAATAGGGCGTTTGCTGATTTGCCTGAAGCGAAAACTGCTTTGTCAAAGATTTCTGGCTTGCAGGAGGGAATGAATGACGCGAACGTTGTGGCAAGGGTGATAAGACTTTTCCCTGTTACGCTGTTTGAAAAAGAGCAGCGGAAGGGCAGCGTAATGAATTTTTTGATTGGGGATGAAACAGGAATAACCAGGGCAACGGCCTGGAACGATTTGGTTAAGGAAGTGCAGGCCCTGAAGGAAAACGATTTGGTGAGGATTGAGGGCGCTTATACCAAACAAGGCCTCAAGGGAATTGAGCTGCATTTGGGCTGGCAGGCAAGGATTGGAAGAGAGCCTGAAAACGAGGGCATTCCAAGCGCAGGCACATTGATTAGGGAAAGGGCCGAAAGGAAAAAGGTTGTTGGGCTTGCGGTTGGTGATGCAAATGTCTTGGTTGAAGGCAAGATTGTTGCCGTAAACCAGGGAGCACTGTATTACAGCGTCTGCCCAAAATGCGGCGGGAAAGTGCAAAGGTTTGATGAGGGCATTGTCTGCGATAAGTGCGGAGAGGTAAAGGAACCAGACATAAGGCATGTTGTTTCCATAAGAATTGACGACGGCAGCGCCCAAATAGACGCAGTTGCCTACGGAAGCGAGGCAGAAAAAATAATTGGTTTGGGCAAGGAGGAATTAAAAAAGCAGGCAGCTGAAAGGGGCCGAGAAGCCCTTTTGGAGGAACTGCAGGCAATGAACGGAAAAAAGATAAGCGTTGTGGGAAAAGTGAAAGAAAACAGCTTCAGCAACCAGATTGAATTGGTTGCAAGCGTTGTTGAATTGAAATAGGGTTTCACCGGAAATCCACTCTGGAAAGTATTTAAAAAGAATCAAATATAGTTGTTATTGGAAGTGCTGCCAATTCAGGGGGCTCTCTGTTCCCAAAGGATGGCTTCAAACGGTTGAGCAGCAGGAGGTAGTTGAAATGGGAAAAGAAATAAAGACTATTCAGGATTTGCCTGGTGTAGGACTACAGGCAGCCGAAAAGCTAATTGGAGCAGGCTACAAGACGCTTGAGGCAATGGCTGTTGCTTCTCCCATGGAACTGATTGAGGCAGCAAGCCTTGGCCAGGTGACAGCGGAGAAGGCAATAAAGGCGGCAAGGGATGCCCTGGAAATGGGTTTTGAGACAGCTGACAAGCTTGCCGAGAAGAGAAAGCTTGTTGGAAGGATTACTACCGGAAGCAAGGAGGTTGACGCCTTGTTGGGTGGCGGCATTGAGACGCAGAGCATTACAGAGGTGTACGGGAAGTACGCTTCTGGAAAAAGCCAGTGGTGCTTTGAGACTGCTGTCACGATACAGCTGCCAAAAGAAAAAGGCGGGCTTGCTGGAAACTGCTTGTACATTGACAGTGAAAACAGCTTTAGGCCAGAACGCGTAATACAGGTTGCAAAGCACCTGAAAATGGACCCGGAAAAGGTTCTGAAAAACATTTTTGTGGCAAGAGCGTATACGAGTGACCACCAGATGCTTTTGGCAGACAAGTCAGATGAAATGATTAAGCAAAAGAAAATAAAGCTGGTAATCGTTGACAGCTTAATGGCCCAGTTTAGGGCAGAGTACATTGGCAGAGGCACGCTGGCTACAAGGCAGCAAAAACTCAACAAGCATTTGAGAACCTTGATGAAGCTTGCAGAAATGAACAACATCGCTGTTCTTGTAACAAACCAAGTTATGCAAAGGCCAGACATCCTTTTTGGGGACCCGACAGCGCCTGTTGGTGGAGAAATCCTCGCGCACGCAAGTAAGACACGCCTATACCTAAGAAAAAGCAAGGCAGACACAAGGGTGGCCAAATTGGTTGACTCCCCCTCCCTTCCGGACGGAGAGGCAATCTTCAGGGTAACGGAAAACGGAATAGAGGACGTGTAATTGGTCTTGGCTAACTTTTTCTCCGGTCTTTGCCGCTGCGTCTTTCCCTGCCACTACGCTCGTCGGAAGCAGATATCTTGAACGGCAACCAGTCGTACTTTGACCCCAACCGTTGCCCAACCACGCGAGTGTGCTCAGCTCTAACAGGTTTTCCCTGTTCTTTCCTTCTATCCAGGCCGCTTCTTCTGTCTTTTCCGCTTCTTCTCTCAGGTCCTTTGTACGGTTTCCTCGGCATCTAAAACCACTAATAGAATTGCCTCTTTGCAGAATTTAAATCTTGTTGTTTACTTTGTTTCCTCCAAAATTATTCTTTTGCCAAAGCCGCCTCTCTCAGCGGCTTTCCTTTTCCTAGTTTCCTCAAGCTGCCCAAGGCTGATTTTCTTAAAGTCGCAAATGGTGTGTAGTACCTCCAAGACATCGGCAAGCTCTTCTTCGCTGCTGTGCTGCAAAAATTCCTTGGATTCCTCAACAAGCTTTTCCCCCAGCTTTTCCTCAAACTCTGAATCAGAAGCAGTATGAGTAACGGCAATTCTGCCATTCTTTTGGATTGTTTCCGGAATTTTGTCTCTAACCAACTTGTTGTAAAGCATGAAAGCAACTCTCAAAATCGAAAAGCATTCGGAAACTAAAAAGTTAACTCTTACTCTGTTACCTTGAAGACTTCGACGCCCTCGTGGACTGGCTGAGCTGTTTTTAGGCCAATGGCCTGGCCTTTCTTAGCTAGTTGGATTGGCTCATTCTCTACCTGCATGCTTTGCACTGTCTGCTCAAATTCCTCTTCGCCTTTCTTGAACTTTATTTTGTCGCCAACCTTCAAGGGAGCCGATAATTCCACGACGGCCACGCTTATTTTTCCAAAAAAGTGGGTTACCTTTCCCACAGATGTTTCAACCAAAGCAAATTCCCCCAAATAAGGGTAATACAAAGTTTTTAAAAAATGCTTTAAAACCAGTATTTATGCGGACTAGGTTGGGGCGACAGCGGTGCCCTGTTACCAGAAACCCGCTTTATGCTGGAACCGAAGCCCGGGAAGAGGTTTACTAAGCTGGATAAAATCATTGCGTTCTGCGATGAGCTTTTGTCCTCTTAGGTTTTTTGCTATTATGAACCCCGCCAGACCTGGAAGGGAGCAACGGTGGTAATAACAGGAAATGCTTTGAGGGTAGCGAAAGCAAGCAAACGCAGTGGCTAGTTTTATTCAGCCCTGTAAATCCATTTTTGGGCGTGTCCGCACCTGCTCTTTTTCGCAATATAGCCAAATGGTCGAAAAAGCCTTTTTCCATGTAAACCAACCCGAAATCCTTAAATAGAAGAAAACAGATAGGTTTCTTATGGCAGAGCATAGGAAGACCGTTGCAGAGATAATTGAGGAAATGAAGCGCGAGCTAAAGGAAGACAGCACTGACGCAGATCTCTTCGCACCATACATGGCAAAGCCAGCGAAAAAGAAGGCAAAAGCAAAAAAGGTTGCATCAAAGAAGGCAAAGCCAAAAAAGAAGGCAGTTAAGAAGGCCCAGCACAAGAAAAAGCCGAAGAAAAAGGCAAAAGCAAAAAGACCTACTAAGAGGAAAAAGCCGAAAGCAAAAAGGAAGAGGCGCTAGTTAGTGCCTTTTCACTGATTCTATTGCTTCCCTTTCAAGCGCTTTCAGGGCTTTCTGCAAAACATTGACGGCATTCCAGCCTGATTCACTGGCGATAAACGTTTTGCCTGGAAAGCTAAGCTTCAAATGCACCGAATGCTTTGCCCTCCTGCCGGTTGCCTTGTGCTGCTTGAAGTGCACATGCAGAAGAACTTGGTTGTTTACAAGCTTCTGCAGCCTGCCAAAGGAAAGAAGCAGGGCTGTTTGCATTTTGCTTTTTTCAAAAGAGTCAAGTTTTGGCAAATTGCTTGCCTCTATTGTCCTGTCCTGGAAATTCATTTCTTAAAACCTGAAATAAGTTCCTCTATTGCGGCTTTTTGGTTGGCTGCCTTGACAATAGCAGAGGCCACAAAGACCCCTTTTGTGCCAAGCTGCAGGGCTTTTTTGACATCAGCAACATTTTTTATTCCAGCGCCGGTTATGACCTCTATACCCGGGTCAATTTGTTTCACTGCCTTTACGCTGTCTGTGATAAGTTGTGGCTTTGCAGTGCTAACGCTTATGTTTCCGCCGATGAGCTCAGGCGGTTCAACAGCAATCAACAGTGGCTTTTCGGCAAAGGAAGCAATCTGCTTTGCCCTTTCAAGGCTTTCTGCGCAGGCCATTACGCCCACGCCGGCTTGCTTTGCCCTGCTGATTGCCTTCTGCAAAAACTCGTTTGAGCGCTTGTTTTCTGCATGGTTCAGCACTGTTCCAACTGCGCCAGCCTCCTTTACCGCTTCTGGCAAAACGCTGCCTGTGTTGCTGCCAAAGCCTATTGGGTCAACGTGCTGTGCGAAAACAGGAATCTTTACTGCGTTGGAAACAAGCGTGATGTCGGCTGCCTGGACAACAAGGGCAATTGACGCATTTTTCTCAAGGGCAACAGATTCGGCCTTTTTTGCCAAAGATAACGCGTTTTTGCCTGTTGCCTCTGCGTAGGTTTTGAAATTTACGAACAGGACAGGCAAAGTAAGTTCCATTTGTTTTTTTCCCCAAATTAAGAAGGGGGAAGAGTTATTTAAGCTTTTTCGCAGCAGTTTTTTATTGGAGTGGTTAAATTTTATGCCAAGCAAAACCCTGGTAGTGGGCCTGACGAGAGACGCCAGCGGAAGAAAGCAGTACTGGAACAGTGACCTGGTTAGAAAGGCCTGTCTGCTTGCAGAAAAGGAGTTGGATACGCAAACCAGGCAGGGCAAAAAAGAGTTTGAACACGCTACAAGGATTGCAAAAAACCTTCTCGATTACGGGTTTGACAACACGACCATTGCAGCAGGCATTGTGCATGAGCTGGAAGAAAAGGCTGGAACCAGTGCAGAAAAGATTGCTTTGCTGCTGGGTAAAGAAGTTGAGTCAATTGTAACAGAGTACACAAAAATCAGGGAAATAGAAAAAAGAAACCTCGAAAAAATAAGCCGGGAAATGCTCTCAACGATTATCCTTGCCACGGCCAAGGACCTCAGGGCACTCTTCATAAAGATTGTAGCAAAGATTGAAACACTGCAGAGAAGTGAGGGGCTAAGCAAAAGCGAGTTGCACGCCGAAGCCAAAGGCGGCCTGCACATATATGCCCCTATTTGCCAAAAGCTCGGCTTGTACGAGTTGCAGGCCTTGCTTGAGGACAACAGCCTGAAAATAATGAAGCTCAAAGTGTACAACAGGATAAAGACCCTGCTTGGCAAAACCGGGGAAGAAAGGAACAGAGAAGTGGAAAAGGCCATTGCAGGGTTCTCGCAACTGATTGGAAGGAGGAGGAAGGGTGTTGTGCTATATGGCAGGGCAAAAAGCATTTACTCTATATATGAGAAGATACAACAGGGCAGGCGATTTGAAGAAATATACGACCTGCTTGGCATTAGGATGGTATGCAACAGCATAAGGGAATGCTATGAGCTGCTTGGAATAGTGCATAGTGAATACAAGACAGTGCCAAACCAGTTCACGGATTATATCGCGAACCCAAAGAAAAATGGCTACAGAAGCATTCACACCGCGGTTTTTTGGGATAGTGTGCCAATTGAAGTGCAGATTAGGACATGGGAAATGCACTACGAAGACGAAACAGGACTTGCATCGCATTGGCAGTACAAGCAGTACGCAGAAGACAGGTTTTTTGACAAAAAGCTTAGTTGGGTAAAGCAGCTTGTTGAATGGCACAGGGCATCCCAGGAAGACGGCAACCTAGTGCACAGCCTTAAGATGGGTTTTGACCAGAACAGGATATTTGTGTTCACACCAAAGCAGCAGGTTGTTGTTCTGCCAGAGGGGAGTTCACCAATAGACTTTGCCTTTGCCATTCACTCTGATTTGGGCAGGAAATGCCTAAAGGCAAAGGTTAATGGAAAAATCGTGCCCTTGTCTCACAATCTGGAAAATGCAGACCAGGTGGAAATAATTACAGGCAACCACGTTGAGATAAAAAGGCACTGGCTTAGCTTTGCAAAATCCCACAAGGCGCAGGCGAAGATAAAGCAAAAGCTGGGTATAAAGCCTCCGAAAAAAAAGATGTTGCTTGGAAAAAAGACAGGGGTGCTTACAAGCGATACAAATACAAGGATTGCAAAATGCTGCAATCCTGTTCCCGGCGATGAAATAGCGGGCGTGAGAACCACTAAGAGGAAAATAAGTGTTCACAGGGCAGGGTGCAGCAATGTTGGCAGCGTTCTCAAGGAAAAAAGGCTTAAAATAAATTGGGACATTGCAAAAAGAGATTACATTGTCGGGATTAAGGTAAAGGCAAGGGACAGCCCTGGGCTGTTGCCTGCAATCTTGAAAATCATCAGCAAAAGCAATGCTGCAATTAGTTCCACTGACGCGAAAACAAGCAAAAACAAGATCCTGCAATGCAGGTTCAATGTAAAAATCAAGAACATTGAGCAGCTGGACGGCATAATTGGCAAAATAGCAGGCTTGCCAACAGTATTTGAAGCAGGAAGGGAGTGACGAAAAAACAAAGCAAAAAGTATATTAACCGTAGGGTCATTTATTGTTTAGAGAAAAACAATAATGGCAGTTGGAGTGAATCTTGAATGGAAATTGAAAGGGTGAAAACAGGAATAAAGGGCTTGGATGAGCTGATGGAAGGGGGCCTCCCTGCTGGAAGAAGCGTTTTGATAAGCGGTGCCTGCGGAACAGGAAAAACCATTATGAGCATGGAGTACATTTACAGGGGCGCCTTAGAATACAGTGAGCCCGGTGTCTACGTTACCCTGGATGAAAGACCAAACCTCATAAGGGAGGACGTCATGAGGTTTGGGTGGGACTTGAAAAAGCTTGAGGGAAAAAACATGCTGAACATAGTTGATGGAAGCATTGCAAAGCTGGGTATGCCAAGCGAGGAAGAGTTTAGCTTGCCTGTAACAGGCTACGACGTTGACAAGCTACTGCTTGAAATAATGAGGATTATCAAAAGAATTGAGGCAAAGAGGGTTGTGATTGACAGCATTCCGGCTCTTGGCTTCAACTTGGAGAACCCAAGCGAGGTAAGGAAAGCAATTCTGAAGCTTAGCTACATGTTGATGAGAAGCGGGGTTACCAGTATTTTAATTTCAGAGATGCAAGAGGGCATGAACAAGTTTGGAAAGTACGGCGTTGAAGAATATGTCGTCGACGGAGTAATCGTCCTGCACTATATGGGTGTTGGCACGCAAAGCAACAGGACCCTGCACATAAGGAAAATGAGGGCCACAAAGCATAGCGAGGACTTGCACCCGCTTGAGATAAGCCAGAAAGGCATAATAGTCCACAAAATAGAGGAAGAGTACGACGAAGTCTAATTGGCTGCTTCCCTTAAACGAGCCAAGCACTTTTCTTTTCCCAGGGCAAGGATTAAGAGGCCTGCCCTTGGCCCTGACTCCTTTCCGGTTAGGGCAAGGTAGACCGCCTTGAACAGCTGTTTTGGCTTTAGGTTGTTTGACTTTGCAGTTTCAAAAATCATTTGCTGGATTTGCTCAGCATTGTCCTTTGGCTCAATTTCCTTGGCAAGTTTTGGCAAAAGCTTTCTTGCATCCTGCTCCATTGATGTTTTCTCCCTTTTGGACAGCTTTTCAAGGAAGGAAAGTTTGAGTTCTTTGGGAGCGTATTTTTCAACCCATTCCCTGGCCTTCTCAATCCCTTCAACAAGGCGTGACCTCTCTTCCTTTCCAAGTCGTTTGCTGATTAAACCTGCGCTAGACAGCTTTTTAATCAACATCCCGTTGTCATCAAAGAGTTGAACAAGTGAGGCTATAGTAGAGTAATCAACCTGCACGGGAGAAATCTCTCGCCCCTTAACCCTTGAATAGAGAACCAACTTGTTGCCTTTCTCTGAAACCGCCCTGTCAAATTCCAACTCCAAATTTGGAACATCTTTCCAAGAGAAACTCCTGCTTTTCATTATTCTTTTCATGAAGAGATGCTTAAGGGTCTCAGGTCTTGCAACTTGCAGCCAGTCCTTTGGGTAAATCACGTTCCCAAGAGACGCACTCATTTTCTTGCCATCAACCATTAAGTGTTCGTAAAAGATTGGAACAGGCATTGGAAATTTAAGAATTTTTTCACAAATCTCTGCATTAACCCAAAAGGCGCTGTTTTTTGCCTCATACTCCTTGCCTGCACCCTCACTGCAAACAGCCCAGCGCTTCCATTGCGCAGCCCACTCGCTTTTCCACACAAGCTTTCCGTTTCCCCCTCCTAAATCTGCTTTGCCCTCAAATCCACAGCCCCTTGCAACGGTTTTCTCAAAACGGTAGTCCTGGCACTTGTACTCAAGGTTCAAGCCCTCGGTTTTTGTCAAAACCGTTGTTTGCAATTTTCCACATTCTTCACAAATTGGCTTCCAAGGAGCCCACCGCTCTTCAACCTTTGAATCCTGTTTGCTTTCAATTATTTGCTTTACCTTTTCAGAATTCTTTAAGAGGGCTTCAACACTGTCAGTGAAATTTCCCTTTTTGTACTCTTCCCTCATTGAAAAAACCTTTGGCTTTGAAAACAAAAACCCGTCCAAAACCTCAAAAAAAGCTGAAACAAAGTGTTCTGCGTATGATTTGTGGCAGCCAAATGGGTCTGGGACATCACTGACAGGCATTCCGATGAATTCCTCAAATTTTTGCGGCACGCCTTTCGGAACCTTTCTAAGAGGATCCATATCCTCTGTAACGTAAATGAAGTCGTGTTTAAAGCCCTCTTTTTGCAAAGCCCTGCTTACCGCTTCGCCCCTTATAAGGTCACTCAACCTTCCAATATGCAGCACACCGGAAAGGGAACTACTGCTTTTAACAGACCATTTTTTTATTTTTGGCAAAGGCTCTTTGATGAAGAAAAAGTTTTTTCTGTTTTTTATTTCCCCGGCAATCCTTTCAGCCCAGAAAACATTCTCTTCCGCCATAAAAAAGAACCTTCCCAAAAACTCATTAAAAGGCTTCTTATTTCTTTCCAAAAACGCTTAAAGGGCTTTCCTTTTTCTTTCTGACGCTGGGCAGCTTAAAGCCCAAAAGCGGTGGCTTGCCCTTTTTCCAGAATTGCCACTTTGGCTTTTCGGGCTTCTTTTTCGGGCCAAGCCTGGATGGCTTTTCAGGTCTCTTCCCCAAGCCAATCTTGGCTTCCTTCTTTGGCAGGCCTAAGCCCTTTGCCTTGCCCCTTCCCTTTTTCAAAACAACCAGAACAACAAGGACCGCTGAGATGACTGCAACCGAAATAGCGACAAAGACAAGAAAGTCCGTTGAAATCCCTATGCCGGAAACAGCTGTTTCAGTTGGCAGCATTATTGGCGGGGCAACAAACTTGTTTATTACATTGTCTTCAATCATGGAATCGGCCTGCTGCTGGCTCAAATCCTCTTTTAATGCGTAAACAAGGTTTCTTTTCTTGTACTGGGTTCTCGTCAAAGCAAACGAAAGCTTTGGGTCGTCATACAAGACAGTAAAGGAAACATTTGAGTCAACCTCTGATGCATACTCTGCGAATTGCTTTGGGACAACCTCAATTATTTGCATTACTAAGTCGTTGGCGTTGCTGTCCTTCAGGATGTTCACGTCAAGGGAGAACGAAACGACAATCAGGGGCTTATAATAGGTTGAGTTGCCATCCACGACCTTTAAAATCTCAAGTTTTCGTTTGGGTTGATACTTTTCAATGAAGCGTTGCGCCTGCTGCTTTGCAGTTCCACCGATTCCAGCTGCGTCAAGCAGGATGCCAACCTGCTCCCTGTTGAAAATGAAGTCGGCTGTTTTGTAAACCGAAGTAGCGACAATGTCTTGCGACTGCTTGTACGAAAGTATTGCTTGGGCAAGCAGCATCTTGGCATCGGTCTCGTTTTCCAGGCCCGGCAACTGAGCAAGAGTGATTGCCTCAGCCAGGTTTGCGTCGCCCTCCTCAATAAGCCTTCTTTCTTTTTCTGAGAGAATCGCCTTTCCCTCAAGTTCCCACTTCACATCCAGGGCATCCTGCCTGGCTGCGAAGGTATCTTGAATTGCAGCATTGAGGTCAACCACGCTCTCAAACGCGTTCAGCACATAAAGGGTTTGGGTTGCCTCGGTTGTGTTGCCTGCCATGTCAACAACCTCAACCTTAAGCTTTTTCTGTCCGTTTTCAACGCTAAAACTGTTCCACTGCAGGCTATAAAGGCCATTTTCGTCTTCTTCGGCTGTTCCTATGTCAGCCCACGTTGTTCCCTCCTTTACAAAAAATTTGGCTGGGTGGATGCCGCTTTTAAAGCTGCCTTTGTCCTCGACCCTTACCTCTAATTGGATTGTTTCGCTTACCCTGTCATTGTATTTTGGTGTAACAAAGTTTGCAGCAGGTTTTGTCACGTCATAAATGAACCTTTTTTCCTGGCTGCAGTCGTCTCTCAAAAACTCTTCGGCTTTCAAGTCAAAGTCAATGTAGCCCTCTTCTATTGCTGAAAGGCCAAAGCTTTCGTTCCAGTCAAGAAAGGGTTCCTTGCCCTCAAAAAAGACGCGCTGGCTTCCATCCGGCAGCATTGCCTTCAGGGTGCTCCTATAAATTTTGCCATCGCATGCTATGCTGAGCAGCAGCTGTTCTTCGTCATCCGACAATTCACCAGAAAAATCAATGGCCAGGTCACACTTTGCAACTGTTGAGACAAAAGCCTCGTTGCTTGTAAGCCCGACCAGGCCGGCGTTGTCAAGCGCCCTTACTATATAATGGTAGGTTGTGCTCTGCGCAAGGTCGTTTGTGTCAATAAAAGAGGTTGTTGTGCCAGAAACAGTTACATAAATTGGCGTGTCCCTCGGGGTAAAGCCTGTCATCAGCTTCATGTAAATCTCATACTCCTTTACTCCGCTTGCATCGTCTTCAGCGGCAACCCAGGTTATCTCAATTGTGCCGTCAGATTTTGCCTCAGCAGAAAGAGCAGGCCACGACGGCCAGACAGGGCTCTCAACATCCAGTTTGATGTGGTAAGTGGTTGTATCACTTTCCACTGCCCCAACAGCCTTAATGTTGAAGTAGTAATCGCCACTAGTTATCTTCTGCGGCGGGTAAACACTTGTGTTCTCCGTGCAGTGCTCATCATCAACCGGAACCTCCTTTTCGCTGCTCTCAGCCAAAATGTAACAGTATTTGACCGCACCCTCAACAGCTTCCCACCTAAAGTCCATTGGCATGCTGGCCCACTCGCCTTCGGGGTGGGTAGCGCTTGTAACAACTGGGGCGTCCAAGGCAAAGGCTGTAGGGAGCAGCAAAAAAAGGACCGCAACCAAAATGAGCTTTTGCGCAGCACGCATTCGTAAAAAATAGGGCACAAAATAATTTAAAGGGAATTCAATCAAGCCTAATTTTTCCCTCTTTTATCTGAGAAAATAACTGCACAAGGTTTATTGTAATGTTTTCAGGCATGTTTTCCAACGAAAACCACTTCCACTCAGAAATCTTGTGGGGCTCCATTGCCTTTGGTTCTCCCTGGACAATTTTTGCTTCAACAATTGGGTTAACCCAGTGCTGCTTCTCGTCAGGAATTATGTGGTCAATTACTTTCACAAGCCTTACAGGCTCAACATCAATGCCTGCTTCCTCTTTGGCTTCCCTGACAGCGCAGTCAAAAAGCCTTTCTCCAAACTCTATGCCGCCACCAGGAAAGGTCCACTTGCCTGGCTCGTTCCTAGCATTTTCAGTGCGAAGGCCAAGCAAGAATTCGCCCTTTGCATTTCGGACCATTACTCCCACTCCAACACCCACAAAATCAACACCTGGCTTGCCCAAATTTGTTTCTGCCACGCAAAACACCACTCACCCTTTTTATTCAAGCCACTCAGTATCCTCACGGTAGTTGGCTTTTGTAACAAGCAACAACAATCCTTTTCGACCGCTTTTGACTTTGTGAAGCTCGTCTGGAGCCACGGTAAAAACGACGCCAGGGTGCATTTTTATAGTTTGTTTTCCGGATTGCACAGACCCTGAACCAGCAAGAACATATTCTAATTCAGTTTGGCCCTTATGATAATGAGGCCTTATAGTTGTGTTAGGCGGGATGTGTACAAACTGAACTTTGCCGGTCTTGCCAGCTTGGTTGTCGACTTCCATAAATACTTTTCGGGAGTATCCATGCCTTGTATCTTGCCATTTCAATTTTGAAGGTTTTATACAAAGCATTTAAAACCCCTTTAACAAAAAAATTGGAGCCGGCGGGATTTGAACCCGCGACACTAACCGTGAAGCAACGAACTGTTAGCTTCACCACGGTTGCTGCCCAGCTGGAACTTCAGCTGCACATGGAAAAAAACCAGCGGTTGTTACAACCGGCTTAATTCCATCGTGTGCTCTCCTAAGCCACGCGCATAGTTTCAGCCACAACGCGTTCAGGCTGAGCTACGGCTCCAACACACTATAAAATTAGCTCTGTGAATGTTTTAAAAGCTTGCCATTTTGTGCAGGTGCTCAGCAAGCACATCTTGTTTATATTTTCCTGTGTTGTAGCCTGCTTTCACTATCGC
>JAUWWX010000140.1 GCA_030616665.1 archaeon
GCCTATTCCTACGCTTATCAGAGTCCCCATATTGCTTGCAAGAATTGTCTGCAGCCCTGCAAGATAGTCCGCCCTCGCACTATCCAATCCCACCACTGTGATGTTTCCCATCACAAAGAAGATGACCAAAGCTAGGGATGACCACATAAGCTTTTTCTTAAGTGGAACTTCGGTTGTAGGGGGTTTCACCTCTGGCAACATTCTGAAAACAGGCTGAAGTGAATCAAGCAAGGCCATTTAACATCACTTCTTTTTACCCTCAACCTCTTTTTCTTTCTTACTTTCGCCTTTAGTTAGTTCCTTCTTTCCCTCTTCGACAGGCCTTTCATTCATAGGTGCTTTTTCTGCAGGCTTCTCTTTCTTTTCAGTTTCTGCTTCTTCGGCAGCTACTTCAAACATGCCTCCAGCTTTTTCTATTTTTTCAACAGCTTTCTTGCTTGCCTTAATGTTCCTAACAAGCAATTTTTCCTTCAAATTGCCATTTGAGAGCAGCTTGTCAAAACCTATCTTTGCGCCATCAACCACGAACAGCCCCTTTTCCTCTGAAACCTTTCGAGCTGCAACAAGCTTTGGCATAATCTGCAGAAGCTGGTCAATATTTATTGCCTTCACTTGCTTTGAGGGAAGCACTTTTTTCTTTTCCTTTCCGAACTTGCCGTGGTACTTGCTCCACTTGTGCTTGTGCGAACCTGCTAAGCCCCTGCCGCCTCTACCTCCAGCTCCACGCTTGTTCTTTGTGTCGCCGTGGCCTCTTGTCCTTTGGCCAAGCAGCCTGTTTTTTCTCCTTCTTTTCCTTACAACCATGTTAATGCACCTAAACCATTCTCTTAATGAGCTTATTTATGTCACCTGCCCTATAGCCAAGCGCGCCCCCAACGCTGTAACCCTTCTTTATGCCTGCCCTTTCATAGCCCTTTTTTGGCGGACCAAGCCTGAAAACAGGCTTTACACCAACTTGTTTGAGGGAAACCTTAGCAACAAGGATTGCCTTCGCCAGTTCAGAAAAGGAGTTGAACTTCTTTTCCTTCAAAAACGCTTTGCAAAGCCTCTTTTTTCCTGTAATCCTGCCTCTTTTCTCAAGGAGGAGCGCAAGCGTTTCTTCGTCTATTTCGCCAAATGTGGCATATGCCTGCACCTTGTTAAGCATGCCCCTCTGCTCATCGCTTACCAGGGCAAGGTGGTTTACCCTTTCAAGCATAAGCAAGCAAAGCGTCTTCTTGATACCAGGCGAAACATTTACTTGGCCCCTTACCCTAATTGCCGCATACATCCAAAATCACTCCTTTCTTCCGCCTTTTTTTCCTATTGCATTGGAAACCTTCATCCTGGTTGTCTTGCCCAAGGCGTCAATGGATGCTTTCACAAAGTTAAGCCTTGTGTCTGTTGCACCACCAACCTTTGTCCAAACATCCTGCACTCCGGCAAATAGTAGCACGTCCTTGGCTGCCTCGCCGGCAACAAGGCCTGTTCCTTTGGGTGCTGGCAGGAACGTAACCTTTACGCTTGCTGTTTTTCCAGTTACCCTGAATGGCACGCTGTGGCCTATTCCACAAGTGCACTCCCAGCTTCCGCAACCTCTCCTGACCTTAACGAGGTTGAGTTTTGCCTTCCTCGTTGCCTTTTTTATAGCAGGCCATTTTTCGTTATCTTTGGCCGTGCCCACTCCCACAAAACCATTCTTGTTTCCAACAAGAACCGAGATCCTGAAGCTGAATTTTCTTCCAGCCCTTACAACCCTTGTTGTTTTCTTGAACTCAATCATTTTTTCTTCCAAGGGCATCAAATAATCAATAATTTCCGGTTCCAGCACTGGCTGGTTGCTTTTAAGGATTTCGTCCATGCTTGTCACTTCGCCGGCAAGCACCTTTTTGCCAAGCAGTGTTTTTGGCACCCATGCTGCAAGCTCTTTCGCCTTTGTTTCTGCTGCCTTCGCTTTCCTTTCTTCGTCGCTTATTTTTCTCCTTTCCCTTTTTCCAGCCATATAAACACCCCTCTACTTTAAGTGCATGATTTTTTGCTTTGTCTCTTCAAACGTCTTTGTTACCGGCTTTTTTGCAAACAGCTCAATGTGCTTTCCGCTTGTTCTCTCATCGGAGGGCAGTGCCTTTTCACCTGCCGGCATTTTAAGGCCAGCATCCAAAGCGCCCTTCAAGGCGCTTGCCCACCAGCCTTTCCTCTTCGGAATTGCAAATCCTATGTCCAAAATTGCCTTGTCAATTTTGAGCTTTTTCGCCTTTACACCTGCGAGCAGCCCTGTTAGGTATGCTGCAGGCAAATTCTTTTTCCCTGCTTTCCAGCCAAATTTTTCCAAATCTCTGCTGTTCACGTGTACAACCGTCCTATCGCCCTCGGGATTGAACTCAACAAGCTGTGCAATTATATAATTGTTTGTTTTCCTTACGACAAGCCTGTGCATGTTGCTTTTAAGCAGGTTTAGTCTCTTTTTGTAATTGGTTTTGCCTTCCCTTCTTCTCCTAAAGCCCACCTTGAAAGTACTTTTTCCAGCCATGTCAAACTACCCCTTTCTTTCCTCAACAGCTGCCTTCAAATACTTCTTTCCCTTGAAGTATCCTCCTTTAATCCTTTTGTACAGCTTCCTGTAGCCAGCTTTTTCAACCGCTTTTCCCTTTTCCTTCTTCAATTGCCTAAGCATTTTCCTCTGGCTCCTGACATTCTTTATCCACGTTGACTTCTTCTCACTCCTGGTTTTCTTTGTTCCCTTTCTCTTTCCTTTGCCCCTCTTCCTGCCTTTCTTCCTTTTTTGGTGCAAAATCCTGGCCCTGCTCCTGCTCTGACTGTTCTGCATTTTCTTCTTTATCACGCCTTCCTCTATGAGGGCCCTTACATCCTCCTTTGTCATCACTGACTTGACC
>JAUWWX010000111.1 GCA_030616665.1 archaeon
CCTGACCAAAACCTGGTTGTCAATGCCCGGAATGATTTCTTTTGGAATCACGTCAAGCTGCAGCTGCTCTGCGGCCTCAACCCTTATGTCAATCAATTCTGACAAAACTGGCTGGTTGTTTGACTTTATCACAATTGTAAGAGGGTTGCTTCCCTCCTTCTCTGTTTTAAACTCAATGTAGCCAAACGTGCTGCTTTCCTTCCTCATGTCCCCGATGTCTTTTGACAGCATGTAGCCCTCAACGCTGCCCTGGCTTCTAACGCCGGTTGCGTCAGTTATCGCATAATCTTCAAACCTGAGGCCGTCTCCCTTGCTCCCAAACTCTATCTCAGAATTTGTGAATGCCTGGTCTGCAGTGCTTGAAATAAGGAAATTCAGCCTGTACCTGCTGCCAATGGTTGCACCATACTGGTTTACAACGCTTACTTTGAGGTTTCTTACAATGTCCTCTATTCCAAAAGTCTTGCAGAAGCTTGGCCCGCAAAGGTTGCTTGGCCCAGCCGTATAAGCCCTCTGCTTTGCGTTTGCGTACAAGGCCTGCTTTGCAGCAGTTGATTCAGCGCCTGCAAGCGCTGCATCAGCCGGGAATCTTGTGTATGTGCCTGACTTGCCCCAGCCCCTGTAGGAAACGTACAGCATCTGGCCCAAACTTGCCGAGTCCTTTACCTGCAACTCAGCTTCTACTGCATAAGCGCCCTGTGAAGCGCTTTTCCACTCAACGTTGAGCCATTTGCTGTCCCCTGTTGTAAGCTGTGCTGAATCAATTGCATAGCCCTTTGGAGGGCTAAAGCTGGTTCCCCTCAAAATAGTTGCAGTTGAGGCAAACACGTTCTTGAGGTAAAGGCTGTCCTCCTCCATTATGTTTGTCTTGCCCTCATCGGCATTTCCAACCCTCAAATGCAACCCAGCTTTCTCGTAGCTGCTGTTTTTTGGCAACAAGAGCAAAAGCCTTGCAGTATACTTTTGGCCAGGGCTAAGCTCTTTCGGCGCCAATTCATTGTCAACATAGAGGCCAAGCAGATTTACCTGCAGCTGGCCTGGGTCCTTTGCAAGAATTATTTCAGTTGTAACTGTGCTGTCAGAATCAGGCATTCCTGCAATGCTGTAGTATGGCAGGAAGCCCTCGGCGTCCACCCTGAAAAATACCTTCTTGTCTGCCCTGAAGTTGAAAATGGCTTTCCCCTCCAGGGAGGTAATTTCCTCCTGCTCCTTCTTTGGTTCAACAGCATTGATTGCTTCAACAACCGCGCCCTGCACTGGCTGCATCTCGTCATTCAAAACCAAAACCTCAAGGTTGCCAAAGCCGATTGGCAGCACAATAATAAGCTTGTTGGGCTGCCTTGGCTTTATCGTAATTGGATTACTATCTTTGCCCTCAAAGCCCTTTTTTACGGCATAAACATAGTAAGTGTCCAAAGGCAAATTTGTGAATTCGCCACTGCCGTCTGCCCCAGTAACCACGTTGTTTGCGTAAATGCTTCCGTCCGCTTTTTTCAAAACAAGCCTCACGTTGTCAATCGGCAGCTGCCTGTTGTCCACAACCTCGACCCTAAGTACCTGCGTGTTGTCGCCTGTTGCGGCCTCCAAGTAAATCTCGTTGAAGGCCTCTCCAGCGGTAACATTTTTTACAAGGGCAATAAGGTATGCGTCTGCATCCACCTCAAGCTCGTATTCAACGTTTTCACCAACATTGAATTCGACAACGCCCTGTTCATCACTATAGTCCGTGTCCACGACCAGTCCGTTCTTTTTGAGGTAGACAGGAGCATCAGCTACAGGCTGCCTGCTTGAACTGTCCTTCAGCATTACCTTTATCTTTCCAATCGTTGCCTCATCCAATTCCACGTCAAAAGAAATGCTTGCATCCTTCACAAGCAGCTTAACCCCTTGTTCACCGAGAAGGCTGCTGTCAAAGTCTGCATACCTGCCCTGCGAGTCATGCACCATTACATAATACCTGCCTGTAGGAATGCTGTCAAAGACCGCTGTTCCTGCATGGCTGCTGTACTGGGTTCCTGCAAGCAAACCATTATGACCGTAGACCATTACCGTTATTCCGCTCAAGGCTTCGCCAGCAGGGTTTTCAACAGAAACATTTACCTTTCCGACATTTGTTTCAATTGCCTGCAGGAAAAGCTGTGGTGAAGTGTTCTGCACGTCTATTATGCCATCAGGCGTTGTAAAGCCGCTAACCGGCTCTGCAACAAGGCTGCCGCAGTTGCTTGGCACCTTCAAGTCTATCGTTCCACCAACAGACTTTTTCATCTCGTCAAACTCTGCCCCTGGATTTGAGCACGTGAACCTGACTGTTACGTCTTCGCTAATCAGCTCACTAGTGCCTGTTTTCATCAGCTGAATAGTCCTGTCAAGCAGCTGCATGCCCTTCCCAAGCTCAACTAGCATTTCCATGCTGCCAGCTACACTCCTAGAATCAACGCTCTTCTCATAGCCTGACTTTTCAATCTCAAAGCTAATAGTGCCTGCTGGCACAACAAGCGTTGCTCTTCCCTCCTCGTCAGTCAAGGCATTTATCTCTGCACCAGAAGCAGTTGTAACTGTAACGCTTGCTCCCTCCAAAGAAATCCCTGTTTCATAGTCGGAGACAATAAATGTAACGGTTGCCTGCTGGGCAACAAGCATGCTCAATCCAAAAAAGATTCCTGCTGCAACAAGCAAAATAAGTGCGAGCGCGACTGGAAGGGAAGGGATATTGTGCTCCTCTATCCTGTCAATTATTGGATACAAATTCAGGCCCTTTTCGTCAAGCCAGTCAATTGCAGCGTAGTACTTGTCTTCAATTGACCTGTAAACCTCGCCCAATTTTTCGCCCAAGCCCATGCTTTTTTTCACTTGTTAACTCTATTACTATTATTCTCCTCTTTTCTCTTAAATAACTCTATTAATATTATCTCCTTTTTCCTTTTATTAATCTATCATAATTAATGCATAAAGCAATTTTTGCCCTTTTTTCCCGCTGGTTTTGCCCAATTCCTTTCAGAGCAAATTCAGTTACGACTAAGGGTTTTCTCATTTAAATAGGTTTTGTTCAGCCAGGCTGGCAGCCAACGGTTTCTGGTCCTTTGCCCAACCCTCCTGGTTCCCTCAAAGTTATGCAGTGCCATCCCTTGCCTGTTGCCATGCTGCAATTTGTTGTTGCAGGTGCCTTGCCGTAAAGGGAATCTACCATTGCTTCCTGCTCCCAGTTGGCTGTAAACGGCACATAGGTGTTGTCATAAAGTGAAATCCTGTAAAGCCTTCTTTCGCCTGGCTCTTTTTTTCTCACCATATAATCCTCATCCTGTTCCTCAAAGGCAAGGATTACCTCAACTGCCTTGACCTCTGCACACCTTGATTTTGGTTGGTCGGTCATGCCCAGGCAGCCCAGGTCCTCCATCCTGATTTTCGGAAACTCAACCTCTTCGGCTGCCCTGTAAAGCCCAAGGTTTCTGCCAGGGTCAGCGTCCTGGGCGACATCCCCAGTGCCAGAGCCAATAAGCTTGCTGTCCCTTGCGTCAACATTTATCCCTATGTCGTAGGCAAGCTTCTCTCCCATGTATTCGCATTCCCTGCCAACAAGGGTAAACAGGTCATCAGGGTCAACGTCAATGTAGTTTGCACTCTTTGCACCAGCTATCACGCTGCAGACCTTTGCTTTTGCAATCTCAGCCAAGGTATCCTTCATGTTCTTCCATTCGTCGTTGCTGTTCGCGTTGTAGGTTTTCTCTTTCAATTCTTCTGGAAACCACGGCTCCTCACTTTCGAGTTCGGTTAGAAGTTTTTCGCC
>JAUWWX010000091.1 GCA_030616665.1 archaeon
GCAACTAGACAGGTCGTTCCCTCTCTCCAAATCAATTTTTCCTTTAAGTCTTTTAAAACGTTATCCTTTGATTAACGTACTACCAAACTGCTGTTTTCTTTAAATACCTTTTTGGATTAACAGTAATAAAAATGTTTAGGCATTTTTTTTAAGCAGTTGGCATGGCAAAACACGCTGGCCAAGTGGTGATTTTTTTTGGGAAAGGAGCTTTCACTGATTGCAAGGGGGGCTGGCTTTGCTTTTGCAGGCCTTATCATAAGCAAGGTCTTGGCATACTTTTACAGAGTAATGGTTGCCAGGGGCCTTGGACCAACAGACTTTGGCATTTTCTCAATAGGGGTCGGAGTTATAGGCATTCTGACCGGCTTAGCTGCATTGGGCCTTTACCAGGGCATTATGCACTTTGTTGCCAGGTACAACAGCTTGGGGGATGAAGCCAGGGCAAGGGGGACAATATTGCTTGCATTCAAGGTCCAGCTGGTTTCCTCAATAATTTTTGCCTTGGCATTGTTCCTTTTGTCAGACTATTTGGCAATCTCAGTTTTTCATGAGCCTGATGTTTCAATGGTTCTGAAGATTCTTTCATTCACGTTGCCCTTTTTCGTCATTACCTCCAGCCTGATGATTGTGTTGATGGCATTCAAAAAAATCGAGTACAAGGTTTACACCAGAAATCTAATTGAAAACATTGCAAAGCTTTGTTTCACAGGCATTTTCCTGTTTCTTGGCTTCCAGCTGCTTGGCGTAACCATTGGCTTTGTCATAAGCATAATAGTTGCATTTGCCACAGGGCTCTACTTCGTCCAAAAGGTTTTCCCCATATTTGGCAAGGGATTTAATGCCCAACACAATGCGAGGGAGCTTTTGAGTTACAGCTGGCCGCTCCTTGCAGTGGGCTTTTTTAGCATACTAATGGGTTCGATTGATACCGTAATGCTTGGATACCTCAGCAAAGCGTATGATGTTGGCATATACAATGTGGCTTTGCCGACTTCCAACCTGCTTCGGATAATCCCCTATGCCATTGGCCCATTATTCCTGCCGATAATAACTGGCTTGTATGCGCAGAAAAAAGTGGCCAAGCTGGAAAAAACCTTCAAGGTTATTACCAGGTGGAACTTTGCATTGATTTTCCCCTGCCTGCTTTTCTCTATCCTATTTTCCAGTGAAATCCTTTCAGTGATGTTTGGGCCTGTTTATGCCCAAGGCGCAGGCGCCATGGTGGTTCTTGCCATGGGTGCTTTCCTGATTACTTTTTTCGGACAGTCTGGGGCTATCCTTGAAAGCATTAAGAGGACAAAGCTAATTTTTTTGAACACAGTTATATGCGGCTTTGCCAACGTTTTCCTCAATCTCTGGCTGATTCCCCTGTTTGGGTCCTATGGTGCTGCCATAATCGGTGCAGCCCTCGCAACTGCCTTTTCTATGGTTTTGTGGGGCGCGCTTGCCTTGGCAGAGGTTTTTGTGTTAACAAGACTGCATCCCTACTGCAAGGAATACCGCGTACCAACAATTGCGGCCTGCATTGCGATTGCTTTCTTTTACGTTGTCAAGGACGCTGTGCCGAGTCTTGAGTTGCTTGCATTCCCGTTTGACTTGCTGCTTTTAGTGCTATTCGGCTGCACGTTCCTTGGCCTGTACGGCGTCTTGTTCATCGTGCTCAAGGGGCTGCAGCCCGAAGACCTTGACATCCTGAAAGCCGTTGAGAAAAAGACAGGCATCAGGGTAAAGTTTTTGCGAAACTTTGTCAAGCGGTTCACTTAATTCTTGCAGCCGCTGCCCAAGTATTCTTTTAAGAGCGGCATCCTGTCTCCATACTCCTGGTAGAGGCGTGCTGACTCCCTGTTTTTCTTGATCCAGGCAATGCAGTCCCTGAAATCCTGTTCAGCGTTTTTTTTGTCATTCAAGCCAAGATATGCAAGCCCCCTGCAGTACCTTGCGACTATCTGAAAGGGGTGTGTGGAGAGTATAATCAAATTGAAGACATGAATAGCCCTTTTGTACCTTTTGTGCCTGAGATTGCTGTGGTTGAAATAATTTACCTCAATGTTTGTATCATACACTAGCTTTTCCAAATCCTTTGCCGAAATTTCTGGCGTGTCAAAGGTGCGCCTTCCCAGCCTTAGCCCGTCCCAGTTAAACGATTCTGGTTTAATAATGCCTCGTGAAACAAAGGTCTGGTATATCTCGCTTCCAGGCAGTGGAAGCGCATGAAAAATGAATACCCAGTCAACGTCAAGGGTTTTGAGATAGTCAATGGTTTCTTGCATTAATTCCCTGGTTTCGTCTGGAAAACCAAGGATGAAGTTTACCCAAACGCCAAAGTTTTTCTTCCGCAGGTATTTCAAAATCCTTTTGGCCTTTGCAAGGTCTATGTTTTTCCTGATGATGTGCTTTTGCGTATACTCCGAGCCGGATTCAATGGCCACTGCGGCCTCGTCAATGCCTATCTCAGTGATGGCGTCAATGATTTGCTCGTCCAAAATGTGCATAGACAGCCCCTGTGGAAGAAGGTATTTTACCCTGCCTTTGTACTTTTTCATTTCCTCTGCCAAGGCAAAGAATTTCTTTTTGTCAGCTGCAAACAAGTCATCTTCAATTATTATTTTATTAAAACCAAGGGCATCAACCAGGTAACGGAATTCTGCCAAAATCTTTTCATTGCTTTTGAACCTAACTCTCCTTCCGTGGACTGTGTGGCTGGCGCAAAAGGTACACCTGAACACGCAGCCCCTGCTAAACATAATGCTTGCCCCTACAGTTTTCCTGTAGGTTTCAAGGTCCAAAAGGTCGTAGGCAGGCATTGGAAGCAGGTTGAGGTCTTCAAATAGTTTGGCGGTTTCGACAATTCCCTTTTCTGCCTTTTCTCTGTCAAATAGCCCGAGTATATCTGCACGCTTTCCTTTTTTGAGGTTGCTGATAAATTCGGTGAAGGGCATCTCGCCTTCGCCCCTTATGACAAAATCAATGTAGGGGTCCTTTAGCAGGTATTGGTAAAGATTTGTTGCGTGGTTGCCACCGCATATAATAATTGCCTTGCCCCATCTTTGTTTTGCTTTTTTGGCGATTAGCCTCGAGGCGTTATGCGCGCTTGAAAAGCCTATCGAAATGCCGATAACATCCGGAGTAAAGCCAACCTTGTCAAGCTCTTTTTCTGTAAATTCTTCAAAACTTGTTGGCTTGCCCTTGCCCATATAATGCAGGTCTTTTCCAATATCCAGAATTTGGATCTCAACCCCTTTTACCTTTTCGCGAATGTAGGCCGCCATATCAATTAGGCCTAGAGGCATTGTGAAAGTGGGCGCCCTTAAAATGGAGGTCTTGTTAAGGAGTGCCTCCATTTCGTCATATGCCATCGAACTTGGGTTTATGAAAAGGAGGTTCATTTTTTTTTGTCACTTCGGGGCGGTTTTCAGGCAAATCTTAATTAAATGCGCCTTCGCTCAATTGCCCTAATTGAATTTTTGTTTGTTTCATTTTTTAAATCTCATTTCGTCAGGCCTTATTTTTTACCGTAATAGGTCTTAAACCCCTTCTTCTCTGCCATCCTGTAGGCGTCAAGACCAACAGTTTTTTCTCCCGGTCTGGGCAAAATATGCGCGACAACCCTGTCAAGAAAGCCCATGCGCACGCCTGCTTTGTACAGCCTAAGTTCGAAGTCAATGTCATTAACGCAGTTCCAACTCTTGCGCCAGCAGTTGATGTTGTACTTGAAATGGCGCAGGTAAGACCTGTACAGCCAAGTTTGTGGTCCTCCGATTGTCAAATTTTTGCCTTTGTCGCTTACTCGGAACCTTTTGTCCCCACCCTCTGCTCCAACTATGCACCTTTTGTCAAAACGCTCTGCGACATGTGCGCCGGACACAAATTCGTGCTGGTGTTTTTGGGCAAAACGCAGTAAAACCTCAATGTGGTTTTTCGTAAAAATGTCGTCGTCGTCAATCCTTGCAATCCATTTTCCTTTTACAAGTTGCAGTGCCTTGTTGGCAGGTCCAACAGGCCCAGCAAACCATCTCCCTTTTGCATCAAGCGGGTAGCCACTGCTTTTTTTTGGCAGGTTGTAAAACCTTACTCTTTTGTCCTTAATCTGGGAGACAAGCTCTTCTGTCCTGTCTGTGCAGTGGTCTCCTATAATAATAAGCTCAAGGTTTTTGTAGGTTTGGTTTAAGGCAGAGGAAACGGCCCTTTCAATGAGCAGTTCAGCCCTATTGTAGGTTGGCACATAGACGCTTACAAGCGGGCTTTTTTCAGGCTTTTCATATTCTTTTCCGTGCATTAGGCGTAGGATTTTCAGTTTAGTTGGTTCAGTCAGGGAATAGTAAGCAGAATTAAAGCCGGAAATTACCTTGTCCTGAATTGTGCGCGTCCGCTCTTTCTGTTCACGATTTTTATTCACCGTTACACCTGCCGCAGTTTGTATCTTGTTATTAGCCGCACCGCACGGCAAAATATGGTTGGCAGTATAAGAACGACAATTAATGCTATGGTCTTCATCGCTTCCCTCTTTTTCTCAATCATTTGAACTAGACTTGGTTAGGGTTTCCTTTCCTCTTCATCTATTATGTAGTCTATAAGCCTTGTTGAAATCTTTTTACCTTTCCCCCCTCCTTTTACTTGTCCAATTCTCACAACCCGTTTTTCTCCATCCCCTTCCTTCCTTTTTCCCTCGTACGTGCTGAATGAAGTCCCTGTAATAGCCTGGAGCCCAATCCTTAAAGCACTTCTTAAAGTCCTCGTAACCGTATTTTTTGCTGTATTCC
>JAUWWX010000020.1 GCA_030616665.1 archaeon
CCCAAAGAAAATCACTTGCTCACTTTGTACAGTGTGCTGCACTTGTCTTCAAAAACTTTTTCAAGAAAACCCTGTTGTTCAAGCCAAGCCAAAGCATCCATGTCCCAGGGGTTCTTGTAGCAGGTTGCAGCAAGGTGGGTTACGCCACGCCCTTTCAAGGCAGTGTACAAATTTTCTGGTTCAATGCCTTGGAATCTGGAAAATGAATCAGATGCCTTTCCTGCGATAAATGTTATCTGCCTTTGCTTGTTTGGGTGGATTGCAATTGTGCTGTCATTGGGCAGTTCTTTTATGAAATTGTACAGCGGCAGATGCTCGTTGTAGGTTGCATTGAAGTGCAGGGCATAAAAAGAGGCACTAACCATGGAGTAAATGGCTGTTAATAAGAAAAGGGCGGCAAAAGCCTTTCTCAGGCTTGAAAATCTGAATTCCTTAAAGGCGCGGCAGGCCGCAATCCCAAATAGGGGAAGCATTGGCACAAGCAGCCTGATGTGGACAAAGCTCTTGCCCCTCGCAGCCAGCAAGATTGACGCAAGGGCAAGGCATAAGAGCAGCAGTATGGCAGGCTTTTCCCCTTTCATTGCGCCTTTTGCCATTCCATAGAAGAGGAAACACAGAAGTGGAAAGGTTATTAGGCTAAATGCAATAAATGCGAGTTCTGGATGCGCAATCGACTCAAAGCCCTGAGGCTGGAAAAACCAGAAGGCGGAATTGAATTTCAGTGGGAAAAGGAAAATTGGTTCAGGGGAGGGAAGCATTTGCTGTGAAGCCACAAGGTTGGTGGCAGTTTTCGCCATGCTTGAGCTTGACGTTCCGGCTGCCCAAAAATTTACCAAAAACCAGGCAGAACAGAGAAGGACAGACATAACCGCAAAGTACAGTAATTTCACAGCCCAACGCCTTGCGGCCTTTGCCGGCTTTTTTCGCAATGTCTCGTAAAGGAATGCCAGAAAAAACGCCGGAACAAGGATTGTTGCGCTTTCCTTGGACAAAGCCATGCCTGCAAGGGCAAACGGCATCAAAAGGAGAAAAGCAAGCCTGCCTGTTTCAACGAAACGCCAGTAAACAAAAAAACAGAGCAAAACAAAAACAGAGGCAAAGGTTTCAATGTAGTTTAGGCCACCGAAAACCATTAGCAAAGGCTGAGCTGCAACAAAGGCAAAGCCAAAAACCCAGTTCTTTGGAAAAATCCTTCTCAGCAAAAGGAAGGCAAGCAGCAGCTGCAGGAACGAAAAGACAAACGGAAAAACTCTTGCCGCCTGCAAAGTGAACGGAACCCGCAGAACAGCGAAAGGAATTGCCATCAGCACGTGGTAGAATGGAACGGGCAGGCCGTCAAAGCCTATTTCAGGAAGACCCTGAAACGGAAGCGCGTGGTTTTGGATAACATACTTTGTGATGGCAAAATGGTACAGGCTATCTGTCATTGGCGCATCAGGCATTGTGAATAGCACAAAAACCCTTGTTAAAATCGCCAGAGCAATTATAACTAGGAAGACTTTTTTTAGCAGGCTTTGCCTGCTTATGAAATTTGAAAGGCTTGCCAGCATTTAATAAAGCTAATCCAAAAAGGTATTTAAAGAAAACCACGCGGTTATAGTACGTTAATCAAAAAATAACGGTTTTAAAACACTTAAAGCAAAGAATTGGTATTATGAGAAAGCCAGGCCTTGTTGTCCTGATTCCAGCATTCAATGAGGAGAAAACAATTGCCCCTGTGGTAAAAGCCATACCCCGAAAGATTGAAGGGATTGCAAGGGTTCTGGTCCTTGTTGTTGATGACGGCAGCAGTGATAGGACTGCCAGCAGGGCAAGGCAGGCAAAGGCAGACAGGATTGTTTCGCATGAAACAAACAAGGGGCTTGGCATTGCCTTCAGGACAGGCATTGAGGAAGCCCTCAAAATAGGGACAGATATTATTGTGAACATTGATGCAGACGGGCAATTCAGCCCAAGCGACATACCAAAGCTGATCAAACCAATTTTGCAGGGCAGGGCTGACATGGTTACATGCAGCAGGTTCAAGGACAGGGAACTTGAACCAAGAATGCCTTTCATGAAAAGATTTGGCAACCATCTTTTCACAAAAATGATAAACTTTTTCACCAAAAGCAGTTTTACTGATACGCAGTGCGGATTCAGGGCTTACAGCAAGGAGGCAGCCCTGAAGCTGAGCCTTTTTGCGAAATTTACTTATACGCAGGAAGCGCTCATTGACCTGCTGCACAAGGGCATGAGGATTGAGGAAGTTGCATGCAGGGTTCAAGGGCAGAGGAACGGGAAAAGCAGGGTTGTAACGCACTGGTACAGCTATGGGGTGAAGACACTGATAATTGTTGTAAGGACGCTTCGCGATTACAAGCCGCTGCAGTTCTTTGGGACAATCGGGCTTCTGTTGTTTTTGGCTGGCGGAATAAGCGCCTTTGTCCTGTGGATGAGGCTGCTGCTGATTCACAAGATAGACCCATTTATGTGGATTGTCTACGCTGACGTGGTCCTAATTGTGCTGGGCTTCCTAATGATGATGCTAGCACTAATTGCGGACATGCTTGATAGGCAGAGAAGAATGCAGGAAGATATCTTGTACAGGCTGCGGAAAAAGGAACTGGAAGGATAACGCAATAAATTCCTTAAAATTTTGGCGTGGGAACCGCAAGGGCAATGCCACTACTTCCAAAAAAAGGCAGAGGAACCTGAAGGTCAAATGCCATTACTTCCCAAAAATTCTGGCAAAGTAGTTAAGCCCTGAGACCAGCAATTTCGGGTTTCTTGCAATTCTTTTCAGGGCATAGCCTGGCCTGAAGTAAATTTCCCTGTAGGCCTTTTTGTACATCCTTTCAACAAGCTCTTTGTTCAATTCACCAAGCTCATAGTAGGCCTTGCCTGAATAGCTGCCAAACTTTGCCCAGTCTTCAACCAAAAAACTACCTTCCCTTTCAACAAGGCCGTACAGCTCAGTTCCAGGATACGGAACAGTAACAGTGAACTGCACCAGGTCAAGTGGAAGGCTTTTTGCAAAGTCTATTGTCTGCTGCATCGTTTTTTCCGAATCGAAAGGCAAGCCAATCATGAAGAAGCCAATTGTTTCGATGCCTGCCTGCTTTGCCCACCTGACCGTGTTTTCAACCTGCTTCAACTTTATTCCCTTGCCGATTTTGTCCAAAACCCCTTGGTTCCCTGACTCAATGCCAAAGGAAAGCTGGTAGCAGCCAGCCTTTTTCATCAGCTTGAGGAGCGGGAGGTCAAGGGTGTCAACCCTTACTCCATTAGGGCAGGTCCACTCTACTTGGATTCTTCTCTGGATTAATTCCCTGCAAATTTCAATTGTTCTTGCCCTGTTCTGCGAAAAGTTGTCGTCGATAAAGGCAATCTCCTTTGCAGCATATTCACTTTGCAAATGCTGGATTTCGTCGGCAACGTTTTCTGCTGACCTCATTCTGTACTGCCTGCCGAAGACTCCCTTGAAGCAGTAAACGCAGTTCCAGGGGCAGCCCCTTGAGGTCATTACCTTCAAGTAGGAATGCCTTCTTGTTGGGGCAGTATACTTTTCCAAGGGAAGACCTCGCCAGTCTGGAAACGGAATTGAATCAATGTCCTCTATCAGGCTGCTTTGGATTGTTTTCTTTTTGGAGGAGAAAACCTTCAGAATGCTTTCCTCACCCTCTCCGACTATTACCTTGTCAGCATGCTTTAAGGCTTCTTTTGGCAGGATGCTAACATGCGGACCGCCAAGCATGACCTTTTTCCCTGTTTTTCTGAACTGGTCTGCAAGTTGGTAGGCTTTTTTCGCTGTTGGCGTGAAAACAGTTATGCCAACCCATTGCGAGTCTATTTTGCTAGGGTTTATTGGCATGCCTGCTGCCTCATCAATGATTTCGGCAATTACTCCGTTTTTTTGCGCTACTGCCTTTAGGTATGCAAGCCCGAGGGGCGGACTAGGATGCGCAACATACACGCCAAAGGCTGGATTGATGAATGTTATGCTATGGTCTGGCATAAAAATTATTAGGCAGGTTAAGCGTTTTTAAGCTGAATCCCTTTTTAGGATTGTACCAAATTGGGAACTGCCGAAACAAACGTCTTTATGTTTGTACCAATTTAATTAAGTTAATAAGAATAACATTTTCCTATTAGATTAGGCGAATTTTTTGGTGAATTGATGAACATAGCTTTTTTGAACCCGCCTTTTAGGGGAACGTACAACAGGGAGGTCAGGTTCCAGGCTGTCTCACCCCAAAAGGCGTTGCATCCCCCAATAATGCTTGGATATGCCACCGCCATATGCAGGGATTTGGGAAACAAGGTTGACCTGATTGATGCGCCGGCGCTTGAAATAGGCGAAGAGCAAACAATAAAGAGAATTGCCGGCCTGGAACCGCAGTATGTTGTAATGCTTACCTCCACTGCCTCAGTAAAAAGCGATGCAGCACTAGCCAAAAAAATTTCAAAGGAAACAGGCGCGAAAACAATTGCTGTTGGCATGCACGCTACGGCTGTTCCCAATGATACTCTGCACAGGGGCTTTGACATTGTTGCAAGGGGCGAATACGATTATACGATAAGGGATATCGCAAGCGGAAGCCTGCTTGAAACAGTTGAAGGCGTTTCATTCAAAAAAGGCAAAAGAATTATACATAACAAGGCAAGACCACTCATAAGGAACCTCGATGACCTGCCCTTCCCTGCCAGGGAATTTCTGCCAAACGAAAAATACTACTCTGCATTGTACAAGAACCCCTTCACGTTTGTTTTGGCTGGCAGGGGCTGCCCCCACCAGTGCATTTTTTGTGCGGGCCCGCAGCTTATGTCTGGCAGGGGTTACAGGATGAGAAGCCCGGAAAACGTTGTTGCTGAATTGAAGCACTTAAAGGAAAACTTCAATTTCAAGAGCATCCTGTTCAACGACGACACAATGAATGTGAACAAAAAATACCTGCTTGGCTTATGCAAGCTAATGGTCGAAGAAAAAGTAGGCATTCCCTGGGTTGCGTACAGCAGGGTTGACAGCGTTGACAAAGAAATAGCCTCGGCCATGCGAAAGGCGGGCTGTTTTCTGGTAAAAGTGGGCTTTGAGTCAGGCTGCGATGAATTGCTGAAGACAATGAAAAAGGGGACAACAACAGGAGATGCAAGAAAAGCCGCAAAATGCTTTAAGGGTGCGGGCATACAGGTACACGGCACCTTTGTTTTTGGCATGCCAGGCGAAACAGCCAAAACAATGAGGAAAACAATTGATTTTGCAAAGCAGCTTGATTTGGATTTCGTGCAGTTCAGCGTTGCCCAGCCATATCCAGGAACAGAGTTCTACAAATACCTTGAAAGCAGGGGATATTTGCGATTCAGGGACTGGGACGACTTTCTGGATTGCAGCGGAAGGATAACGCCAATCTTCGAGTACCCAAACCTTGGCAGGCAGGAAATGCTTGACTGGATGAGGCGGGCCTACAGGGAATATTACCTCAGGCCCTATTACATTGCAAAGGCTTTGAGGCAAAGGCTTACAAACTGGAGCCTGCTTAAAACAAGCCTGAGAAGCGGGTGGAGCCTGCTGCAATACCTGAAAAGCTGAGTGTTTGAAGATGAAAATTCTCTTTGTTACGTCAACATTTTTGAAAAGCAAGGAAGATGAGCAGCTTGACTTTGTTTTTGAGGTTGCTACCGCTTTCAGGAGAAAAGGCCACGACGTAATGGTTGTTGCCGCACATGGAGCAAACGCAGAAAAAAACCATGAAATTGACGGGATTAAGGTAAGACGCTTCCAGTACAGCTGGCCTGCCTCAACACAGAAGATTGCCTACGGCTGTGGTATTGCACAAAACATAAGCAAAAGCATTGCAGTAAAGGCCCAGTTCCTGCCATATGTGATAAGCAACACCCTTGCATTGCGAAAGGCAGTCAAGGAATTCAAGCCCGATGTCGTGCAGGCCCTGTGGAGCTTTCCCCAGGGATGGGCAGCTGCCTTGGCAAAAAAAACAATTGGGTTTCCGCTTGCAGTTCACCTTTTTGGAGCCGAAATATACCTTGCGAAAAGGTACAAAATGCCTTTTCTTGCAGTATGGTCAACAAAGCACGCAGAGCTTTTGACAGCGAACAGCGAGGCAACAAGGAAGGCGGCATTAGGGCTTGGCATAAGAAAGCCCGAGGTCCTGTTCTGCGGCGGGGTAAACATGCAAAGGTACAACCCAAAAAATGACGGAAGCAAGGTGAGGAAAAAACACAAACTTGGAAAAAACAAGGTGATTTTTGTTATGGGAAGGCTTGTTGAAAGAAAGGGGCATGTTTTTCTAATCAAGGCCATGAAAAAAATCCTGAAAATGTTTCCAAAGGCAAAGCTTGTCATAGGTGGGGGAGGTATCGAGGAGGCAAACATAAGAAAGGCGATAAAAGAGCTTAAACTTGAAAACAGCGTTATTTTGACAGGACGGATTCCGATTCTTGACCTGCCTAGCTATTATGCGGCCTGTGACGTGTTCTGCCTGCCTGCGATTGTTGACAGCAAAGGCGAAACAGAAGGCGGACAGGGCCTTGTTATCGGGGAGGCAATGGCTTCAGGCAGGCCTGTTGTCGCAAGCAATGTTGGTGGCATTCCTGACGCTGTAAAGCACAATGCCAATGGCCTGCTTGTCGAACAAAAAAACCCAGGGCAATTGGCTAACGCAATCTGCTCTGTTTTGTCGAACAAAAGGCTTGCAAAAAGGCTTTCAAAAGCGGGAATTGGTTTTGTTGAGAGGGAAATAAGCTACGATGTTTACGTTGACAAATGCATTAAACAGTACGAAAGGGTGCTGAAAAAAAGGGGCAAGGCATACAAGCATATTGAGAGTTACTACGACAGTTTTTTTGAAAGTGAAAGAACAAAGTATGAAAGCTATAGAAGCACTGAAGCCAAGAGCCGCATACTTGACGCTGTGAAGGGCAAGACAGGAAAGCTGCTTGACCTGGGATGCGGAAACGGCGAGCTTGTCAAGTATTTGAAGGAAAGGCTTGGCAAAAACTCGTTCAAGTTTTACGGTGTTGACCTGAGCAAGGTAAATATCAAAAGATCAGGGCTTAAGAAGGCCGCACAAGCAAATCTTGAATCAAAGCTTCCGTTTAAGGACAACTGCTTTGACGTTGTCATACTGCAAGAGGTCATAGAGCACTTGAGGAACAGGAAGCGGATAGTCAGCGAAATTCACAGGGTTCTAAAAAAGAACGGCGTTGCTGTAATAACCTGCCCGCACAAATACAGCCTTATACTTCCGCTCTACATTTTGAAGAACACCGTTTTTCACAGGATGCAGCCAATAGAGGACTGGCTTTCAAAAAAAGAATTGCGCGACCTTATGTCAGGAAAATTCAAAAACTACAGGCTGTGCTCGCACAACTTTTTCCCATATCACAGCATACTGCCTGAATCGCTTGTTCCGGCAGTGGCAAAAATAGACGAAATGATCCAGAATACGCCTGTTGACAGGAAGCTAGTTGCAGTAGCTGTAAAGTAACAAGTACAACATACTTTTCACCTGATTGCATTCAAGAAAACCTCCAAGTCACGCCTGCCAAGCTCCTTTAAAAGCAGGAGGGCAACACCGTAGATTACAAGCAACAATATATATTCAGCAATCAGCAGCAGGCCCTGCACCGGAAAAAGTGCTGCCAGAAGGAATATGCCAAGAGATACAGCTGAAATCCTTGCAAAGGAGGCCAGAGGCATCAGTGTTCCAAAAAGCCTGAAGACATAGGCTGCTGAAATAACCAGGCCAACGGACGCCGCAACAAGAGTTGCGATTGCGGCCCCGTTTAATGAAAGTGTGGGAACCAGCGCAAAGTTCAGGGCAAGCGAGATAGCAAAGGAAAGCAGGGCAATGGCCATTGCAGGCTTTGGCCTGCTGCTGCCTACAATAACGGTTGTAAGAATGAGGAAAAGCGCGTACAATGAGAGGGCAACGGTGAGGATTGACAAAGCCTCTGCTCCAGGCAGGTACTCCGCCGAAAAAACCAATGAGATGAGACCTGCAGAGCTTGCTGAAAATATTGCCGCGGTTGGAGCAATCACAAGAAATGCATACCGCATGGCATGCCTTATGTAAAACCTTGTCTTC
Organism: archaeon; assembly: GCA_030616665.1. Classification (GTDB taxonomy): domain Archaea; phylum Iainarchaeota; class Iainarchaeia; order Iainarchaeales; genus JAFCCL01. The sequence continues at coordinate 8,085 of JAUWWX010000020.1, forward strand.
CTTTTGTCCCCAACAAATGTTGTTGAGGAAACAAGCGGGAAAACAACAAGGGTTATGCTTGAGACAAAAACCGGGAACAGCTTTGCAATGGTTGAAGCCGCAACATAGTAGCCGCTTAAGGCATTTGTGTTGCCAATGCTCAAAGCCTTTACTGCAAACAGGTCAATGTTTATCAAAAGGTCTGCTACAACCGAAAAAATGAGGAGTGGGGCTGCAAACAATGCAAGCCTCCTGTAGTCAAACCTCTGCTTTAGGTCTTTTCCCTTCCTTGTGAGAAAGAAGCCTGCAACCAGGCTCAAAAAGGAGGCAAACACAAAGCCTGCTATCGCCCCAAAAAGGCCAAATCCTGCTGAGGCAAGCCCAACTATAAGCACAAGCTTGCTGAATGAATAGAACGCCCTAAGCTTTGCCTGCAGGGCAAACTTTTTTAAGCCGTTCAGGCATCCAGCAAATACTGAAAAAATGGGGTGGACCAGGAACAGAAGGGATGCCAGCCTTATGTATGGTGCAAGCGAAACGTCTGAAAGTAGCAGGGCAAAAAGGTCTGCGCCAAAAAAGTAGGCGGCAAACATCAGGAAGTCAAGCAGTATCTGCAGCTTCAGGGCGCTTTTCCTGATAAGCCTTACCGACATCGGCTTTTCCGAAACAAGCTTGCTCACAGCCCGCTGTATGGACTTCGCGAAAACCATTTCTATTACTGAAACAAGTGAAATCACAACGCCGTAAATGCCAAGAAGCTCAGGGCCCAAAACAAACCTGCCCAAAATCAGGTAGACAAGGTAGTTTGCAACAAAGCTGAAGCCAGTCGCCACCATAAGGAAGAAAGTGCCCTTCTCGATTTTCTCGCTCATTTTTACCTTTCTCGTTCCCTAGCTTCCTTGCTGGAAGACACCTCAGCTGCAACCTAAGCCTTTTTAGCCGCTATAATTTTTAATGCCTCATGCACCTTTTTTGCCCAAATTATTATCGGGACAAAGGCAAGCAAAACCAATACAACAAAAAGTTGGTTGGCCAAAGCGCCGAACAGCACAATGATGACTATGGTGTCAAGCATTCCGAACACTGTTTTCCTAACTTTCCAAATAGGCTTCCTGTCATTTGTTACCTCTGCGATGTAGGACCTCAGCACCTCAATTAAGAAAATGTTGGTAATTGCCAGCATTCCGAGAAGCAGGGCAATCGGGGCGTTGTGCAGGGCAAAGTAGCCGTAGGAAAGCGATGCAATGATAAGTGGCTTTTTAAGTGTATCGCCTATAATGTCACAAAGCTTGCCTGAAATAGAAACCATCTTCTTTGCCCTTGCAAGGTCGCCGTCAACAAAGTCAAGCAGCTCGCTTACAAGCCAGACGAGCGCGCCAACTATGAGGTTGGCCCACGTGCCCCAAATGAAGAAGAACGAGCCGAGGACTGCAAGCAGAAAAGAAACAAAAGTAACCTGGTTTGGCGTAACCCTTGTCTTGACAAGGTACTTCACTATCAGGTGTGAGTATTTCCGCAAGAAAATTTTACCGAAAAGCACGTCTGTCAAGAATTCACCTTCCAATTCCAAAGTACAAAATGCCTTTTTCCCTTATGCCCTCTTTGTCAAGGGCATTCCTTGCGTCAACGACAAGTTTGGCACCACTGCCCTTGATAAAGGCGGGAGAAAGCCTTTTCACCAAAACAGGGTGGTGCGTAAGCAGAAGAATGCAGTCCGCGCCCTTCACAGAATCTTCAATGCATGAAACGTTTGAATGTTTTGGCAGCAAGGGATCAAAGGCCCTCAGCCTTGCCTTCTTCCCTTCAAGCATACTGATTATTTTGGCAGCAGGGCTTTCTCTTATATCGTCAACGTCTGGCTTGTATGAAACGCCAAGCGCAGCAATTTCTGCCTTTGAAATTTCCAGACCTGCTTCCATCAGGCCCTTTTCAACAACAGATACAACATAGGCAGGCATTGAGCTGTTTATTTCCCTGGCAAGCCGCAGGAAGCTGTGCCTGAAGCCTGCTTTCTCTGCCCTCTCAATTAGATAGTAGGGGTCCTGGGCAATGCAGTGGCCTCCAACACCAGGCCCAGGGTAAAAAGGCATGAAGCCAAACGGCTTTGTGCTCGCACCCTTGATTACCTCAAGCAG
>JAUWWX010000117.1 GCA_030616665.1 archaeon
AACGTCATTCTGCAGTTGGGAGAAGCCCCCAAGGCTTGTTTTTACTGTTGTGAGGTCAACCCTTTCGTTTTTTAGGTCTTGGGCAAGGTCTGAGAAGAATTGGGCGTTGGTTGCATCAAAAAGCCAAAGGCCCTGCCTGCTGCTGTTCTCATTCAGCTTTTGCTGGTAGCGGAGGACATAGGCTGTTTTAATCAGGTTGCGCCTTGCAATCACGCTGTCAGGCAGCGAGGGCTTTGCTTTGTCTAGAATGGGGATGAAGCCGCTTAGGCTGTCGCCGCTCAAGGCAGTTATTACCCAGTAGCCTTTGCCCTTGTCGCTGATTCTTGTGTTTGGGTAGATTTCAACTGTTTCATTATCATAGAGCAAATTGTTCTGCTTTGTGGCAAAATTCACGGCCTCTTGGGCGCTTATTGCCCAAGCCTCCCAGGAGAAAAGCAGCAAAGCAAGTATTATGAAAAACCTTTTGTTCATCTGAATAAATAGAACAACTGGAATATATTAAGGTTTTGGTGAAATCAGGGTTGCACTTTTATTAAGGATTTTGATGCTAATTTATTGCATGCAAGTTGGAAAAAAGCATGTGAAAAAGTTTGTCGGAAAAAGCTTTTCTAAAAGGAGAAGGAAAAGAATTCGGAAAGCAGATTTAGACCAATCATTCAAGGCACGGTTTTCAGCCATAATTGAGGCAGCTGAAGAAATTGTCAGAATAGAGGAACCTGGGAAAAAGAGGCTTGTTTTTGTTGGGCAGGCAATGAGGTCATTGTTTGAGGCAGTTAGGGGCCTGAACCAAATTGATGGCACGATTCCAAGAAGGAATGTGAGGTACTTTGTTTCGCCGAAGATGCAAAGCCAGTATAGGGTGCTTGCCAGTGAAAAAGATATTGAAAGGTTTGCAGAAAAGTTTAGAAACTTGGGAATTGTTTCAAGCGGAATAACTGAGTATCGGGTTTTTGACTACAGAGGAACAGGAATAACTTTTCAGACCATTAAGTATGCTATAAAGAAAATAAATCCGGATGCGAAAATTTTGCAGGTAAACCAGAACAAGCGAGGAAAATTGGGATTGGGAATAAGAAAGGCACAAAGGATTGCAAGGCCAACTGAAAAAGACGCTGAAGGAATATTGAAAGGAAACAAGGGTTTACTTGACAGAACCATATACCTTGCCTTCCAACAGAAACTGCACAGTTACCTTGCTGAAAGGCTTCCAAGGGGAAAGATTTTGGGGTGATTTCCTTGAAGGCAAAAATTGTTTTGGTCAGGCCTCATTATGAGGAGAATATTGGTTTGGTTGCAAGGGCAGCTGCGAATTTTGGTTTTGGGGAATTGGCTTTGGTTAAGCCAGAATGCGATTGGAAGGGCGGGAAAGCCAGGAGCAGGGCAATGCATGGTAAGCGGTTTTTGCTGAAGGCAAAGCGCTTTGGCTCAATCAATGAGGCAACTAGGGGGTGCAGCTATGCGATTGCGACATCTGCCAGGCAGGGGAAAAACAGGAATGCTCTTTCCGCAAGGGAAATTTCAGAAAGGTTTGGAAAGGGCAGGGCAAAAATTGCGTTGGTTTTTGGCCCTGAACCGAGCGGGCTTACAAATAGGGAAATAGCTGAATGCGATTTTGTTGCAAGGATAGCTGCTTCAAGTAAGTATTCCACGCTTAATTTGAGCCATGCGGTCTGCATAATGCTTTACCAGCTTTTTGTAGCAGGGAAATGGAAGGAAGAGACCTTTGCTGATGCTAGGCCTGCAACAAAGAGAAGGCTTTTGAAGGCATTCGAGGACGATTTGCGCATGCTTCCCTCAATCGACGACAAGAGAACGGTTTTGGCTTCCTTCAAGGCACTTTCCTCGAGGGCTTTGCTTTCGGAAAAGGAGGCTCTTGCCCTGATTGCCTTTTTCGCTGAAACGGGAAAGGGATTGAGGCGGAAAGGAAAGCAAAAGGATTAATAATTGAGAAAAACAAGTGTCTTATCGGTTGAGAATGGCAATTCCAATCTCTTTGATGAGGAGGCTGGCCTGGGTCAGGCTGAAGGAAAGGACAAAGAGGAGGCTGCTTAACGCCATTCCAGGCAGGGTGTATTATTCTGTAATGAAAATGCGTAGGCGTGAAATCGTGACATTGGCGGCAAAACTTGGTTTGCCAAAGGAAAGGCTAAGGCAGCACTTTGAACAACTCAGAGAGAAGCTGCCGGCAAATGAATTGGGTCAGAGGATGGTTGAAGACCTTCAAACGACTTTAGAGCTTGCGGAAAAAACAGGGCTGATTGGGAAAAACAGCTCAAGCCAGAACAGAATCCGTTTTAAAAAGAATCTGGCAAATAGGCCTCTTTCAACTGTCATACAGGAAATGAGGGAATACGCTGAAGCAATGCCGGAGCCTGCGGCTAAGAAGGCTGCATAGGCGCTTATTGCGAAAGGCTTAAATAGGTGGTTTTCCTTTTTTAGGAGGGAGTTAAAAGTGGAGAAAAGGCAGCTTCTTTCTTTTTTGAAAAAGGCCATTGCAGGCTTTGAAAGGCAGGACATTTTTGCATTGAAGGAAACGGCAAACCATGCCATTGAAGAGGCTGCCCTGCTGAATGACAGGAGGCTTGCAAAGCTTGCTTTGGTTGCTTACTGTCTGCACAAGATGTCAAGCAAGCAGCACATTGTAAGGCATGGGAGATGGCCGGAAATAAAGCACGATATTTTGTTTGACTTGCAGAAGGCAGCAAAAAGCGTAAAAGCCGGGGACGAGGAAGGGTTTGAGCGCTGGCTTGGCGCGGTTGTTGACTCTGTGGAAACCACTGACAAAAGAATAGGAAACTATGTGCAGAACGTTTTTGAAAAGGCAAAGGTAAAATACGCAAGCACCGCCTACAGCCTTGGCCTTGGATTGGGTCAGTCAGCACAACTTACGGAAACAAGCAAAAAAGAGCTGTTGCACTACATTGGCTTCACAAAAATGGCTGACAGGGAAGCCGTAACCAAAGGCATTGCTGAAAGGCTGAGAAGCCTTAAGAGAAAGATTGGTGAAAAGCCATGAGAATTGTCTTTGACAGCAGCTGCCTCATTTCCGTAAGCCAAACCTGCCTGATAAACATTTTGGGGGGTCTCAAAAAGAAAACCGGGGCTGAGTTCTTCATCCCAAAGGCAGTCTTTGAGGAAGCCGTGAAAAGGCCAATCTCAATCAAAAGGTTTGAGTTGAATGCAGTAAGGATAAAGAAGGCCATTGACGACGGATGGTTTGAAATCGCACACTATAAGGACAGGCAGCTGTTTGACCAAATAGGCGGAACGGCAAACAACTGCTTTTTTGCAAAAGGCAGGCCAATCAGCTTGCTGCAAAAAGGCGAAATAGAAGCCCTTGCCCTTGTAAAAGAGCTTGAAGCAGAAGCCTTTGCAATAGACGAAAGAACAACAAGAATGCTTGTCGAAAGCCCCCAACAGCTGAGGAGGCTGATGCAGACAAGGAGAAACATCAGTATAGAGACAGACAAGCGCAACAGCATCCTGCTTGGGGAAATGTTCAAGGGCTTGACTATAGTAAGAAG
>JAUWWX010000106.1 GCA_030616665.1 archaeon
CTGAAGATGTACCTGCCTTGAGGAACCATCTGGTCATAGTGAGCGAAATACAGTTTGTTGCGCTCTTTTTGTTTTACAATCTTTTCCTTAGATAAAAAGAATGGTTGGTGAAAAAATGCATTGGATAAAGAAATCAATTCTTGGGATGTTTGTCATGTTTTTCCTATTCCTCTGTTTGCATATCCTTTCAGCTGGCGGAATAGAGCTTTTCTCTGCAGAATTTATGGGAATTGGCGGTTTGATACTTTTGCTCTCAATGGGCTTTGTTGAAACAAACTTTGTAACTTACGAGTGATGAAAAATGTTGCTGGAATTCCTGTCACATGCAATAGCCTTTGACCTGGCTTGGATAGCCTCGCTTATCTTGGGCAACCTGCATTGGGTATTCGCCATTGGAGCCTTTGTCATCATTGCAGAGAAGGGCAAGAAGCCAATCTGGCATTTTTTGCTGATTATGGGCTTCCTTTACGCTTTTCTTGACGTCATGGAACTGGGAGGCTGGATTCTGGCTCCATTGATAGTGCTGGTTCCCATTCAGTTTTTCATCATCCTCTACTTCCCCGAGGGGAGTTGGCCGCAGAGAAACTTCGTGAAAATTGTGACAGTCCTTTTCTTTGCCCTGAGCTTTATTCACACATTTTACTTCAGGCTTCCATGGGGATGAAAAGGATGGGTAACCTAAGAGCAGCGTTTGATTCAGTTTCCTACGCAATAGCCGTTCTTTGCTTTTGTTTACTCCTAAGTATATTTTTTGGAATCTGGCACCAATTTGGCCGCCTGTTTTCATTGTTTGGCCTCATAGCAGTCGCCTTCCTTGTCTTTGGAATGACAGCCAAGTAGAAAAGCTGATTTTATTCCTCTTCCTCTTCTTCGCTGCCAAAGTCACTGTGCTCTACTATATAGTTCTCTATCCTGCCGGTGATTGCCTTTCTCTTTGCAAGCACACCAAGCGAGATAACGACGACAACTGCAACAAAAATCAGGAACAGGTCGCTTTGCATCAATTCCTGAATTAGCTGGCTCAAATCAAGGGAGGCAATCTGCTTGAATAACCTGTAGTTCAGCTCAAGCTCGTTTCCGAACACATAGCCTGTCCAGACAACAGTGCTTGCCTCCACAGCTGCATCCGGCTTCACTGGCTTTTCTATTTCAACCCCCCTGAGCAGTTTCACGATTATTGAGGTGCCCTCTGGAATAACCCAAAGGCTTCCGTCCACAAAGTTGGTGAAATACTTTGCCTTGAGGCCATAGTCTATTGCCCTGCTGGTCTCGTTTCTCTTCTCCATTATAGGGCTTTTCAAAGCATAGTTCATTTCCAGGAAATCCAGGGAATCCGGGTTTTCGATAAAGGAAATTCCGCTCACAACGATGTCGCTTCCCTGCCCGATGTAGGGGTAGATCCTGCTGTCATATGCGCGCCATCCGTCAACGCTTGCGCCTATCTCGCTCACCATCTGCCTGAAACTGGCAAGCTGCTGCTCGTTCTGGAACTGCAAAAAGTAGCGTTCCCTTACCTGCGCATTGCCCATGGAGTCAACATTTATTTCAATTACATGGCTGTCGAGAATGTAAGACTGCCCGCTGCAAAGTGAGGCGAAGAGTAGTAGGGCGAATGGAAGGGCAAAAATCTTTTTATCCATAGTGATTCCCACTATATTAACGGCTTTCCCTTTATTATTTTTTCCCCAAAACAACGTGCTTTAAATTCCTATTCCGCCTGATATTTATAGGGCTTGGTAATGGTTTCAATCCACTTCTTTGGGCACAGCTTCTTCAAGATAGGCTTTCCGGGCAGAAACGTGCTAATTGACCCCTTCATTTCAACAGAGCAGAACAGGCCGGACTTTGCAAGGCTTGTCAACTGCGCTGCAAAGACCGCTGACTTGAAGGACATTGCACTAATTCTTGTAACGCACGAGCACTTTGACCACTTTGACAAAGCTTTGATTGAACAAATCGCGGCAAGGGACAACAGCTGCGTTGTTTCTTCTGCATCAGTGCTGCAGCAGCTCAGCCTAAGCAAGCGATTTTTGCACCCACTCAAAATGCACCAAAGCATCAGCCTGAGGGGCGTTGAAATAAGGGCCATGCCCGCTCATCATCCGCAGTCATTCTACCCGCTGGGCTTCCTGCTAACCTGCGGGGGAAAAAGCGTTTTCCACAGCGGAGACACCGACTTAATGGATGAATTTAGCCAGATAAAGCCAGATGTTGCCCTGCTGCCAATAGGCGGCACCTATACCATGGACTGTGTGGATGCCATTCGCGCCGTAAAGACAATGAAGCCCAGGTTTGCCATGCCAATGCATTACAACACATTCAAGATGATTCAGCAAGACCCCCGGGAATTCAAGCAAAAGATTGAGAAAAGCATCCTGAAAACAAAGTCGGTCATCCTAAAGCCAGGGCAAAGCTTCTCATTCAAGTAGCCGTCACGCCCGGCTGGTGCGGGCAAGGAGGCTATCTGCGCCTTCGGCTTGATAGCCTGGCTTCGCTAGCTAATGTCCCTATGGGGGATTGTAATCAGTTTTCTGGAAAGTATCTCCAGTTAACAACCCAAACAAGCAGGGCAAACACGTCAAGCGCAATTATCACAGCCGCGCCGGCAAGCATTGCTGCCTGCAAAAACCAGTGCATCACTATGCCAAAGGATGCAAAAACCATTCCAATTGCGATTGCAAGCAAGGCAAAAAAGCCCTCAACAAAGCGCATGCTAAAAACAACTCAAAACAGGTTTATTAAGCTTTCCCAAAACATGGCTATTTTCTGCGCCTTCTTACACTCCTTGCTTCCTTGCGCATTCTCAAAGTGCCTGCCGCAGCAACTCTACTACCTGTAACAAGAAGCAGGTCTTTTCCCCTGGCAGCTCGATGAGCAGTCTTCCTCTTTCTCACCAAAAATCCTTTATCCGGAAGCCTGGGCTTCATCCCAGCAAACCTCCTATTAAATTGCTCTACTTTTTGCATTGTTGCCCTACTAACGGCATTTGGGTTGGTTTGCAACAACTGTGTTCTAAGCCTGGTTGTCTCCTTAGGCAGAGGAATTAATTTGCTGCCACCAGGGCCTCCGCCTCCTCCGCCAACCCTACTCAACAATGCAACCCAAGCCAAAAATTCAGCGACCTTTTTTGCCTTTGACCCCGAAGCAGAAACCATTTCAACAGCCCAATATATCTCCTTTCCCGGCCTTAATTAACCTTTCTCAGCCTTCTTCAAATCTTCCAAATTGCCAATATCCAAACACTTGCCGTTGTAAACAACAAAGCCAGCCCTGTCCTTTGCAGCAAGGGCATTGATTGTGTCGGTCAGCTCGAATTCGCCCAGGTTACTGACCTTTGTTTTTCTCAAAGCAGGGAAAATCCTTTCATTGAAAAGGTATGCGCCGGCATTGACCAAATTGCCCTCTATTTTGCGCCTGGGTTTTTCAACAATCTGCAGCAGCTTCTTGCCGTGCACAATTGCCACCCCAAACCTTTCAGGCCTAGCCTCCTTTCTCAGGGCAACAACTGCATCACTCCCCTTTTTGGAAGCAAGCCTTTTCCAAAGGCTGGGCAAAACGATTACGTCAGCGCTTGCAACCAAGAACCTGCCCCAGCCCCTAACTTTTTTGCTTGCCCTCAGCAGGGCATGGGCAGTTCCCATTGGAATGCTTTGAACAACATAGCCTATCTTTAGCTTGCCAAACCTTTTTCCAAACCGTTTCTTGATTTTTTCCCCGCCAAAGCCGATTACAATAACTGCCTCCTTTACGCCGGCTTTTTGCAGGGATTCAAGCACGTGCTGCAGCAACGGCTTTCCATTCAATTCGACAAGGGCCTTTGGCCTGTCCTTTGTCAAGGGCTTCATCCTCTTGCCCAGGCCTGCCGCCAAAACAACTGCTTTCAAACAACCACTTCCAAAGAATATAGTTAAACAAAATTTAAATATTGGCTTCCCTTCCAAAAAACCCAGTCCGAAAATCTTAAATACGCCTAAAGCCTTAATATAATCGAAAAAGGCGCATTGAATGAAGATTGAAATAAACCCAGGGGACAGGCAGCTTGCGTTTCTTGC
>JAUWWX010000044.1 GCA_030616665.1 archaeon
AAGAAAGCAAACCAAAAGTTTATCCAGGCAGAATAGAACAGTATCTTAAAAATCAGGTCTGTGGGGGAAAGAAGGGAAAAGAACATGAGGATAAAGCCAAGAACTATGTTTGTTGCAGGCCCTGCCATGCTTATCTTCCCGTTTTTTTTAACGGAAATATTTTGGGCAAAAATGTATGTTGCTCCCGGCGCCGCAAAGATAAACCTTCCGCCTGACATTATTGCAACTGCGACAGCAAAGACCAGGCCCATTTTCCAGGCCCTGAACTCTGCGTGAAAGCCGAACCTTCTTGCCATCTGTCTGTGAGCCATCTCGTGGAAAACAAAGCCTGTTCCAACCGCGACCAATGCTATTGGAATTGCCTCCACCAAGTCCATGAGATTTAAGAAGTTGTCACTTATAAGCAGGGAAAATGCGAAGCTTAGGGTAAGCCAGCTTATAATCAAATCGTTTCTTTCCCTGCTGTTCATTACAATCCCTTAAACCGGAAAACTATTTAAACCAATTCGAGCAGGGTTCGTTTTTTGCCGAATTAAAGGCATGCTTTTTATTCCTTCCCCAAGACCTGCCTTTTTATGGATGGAAAGGGATTGGGCAGCACTGCCCAGATTTCCGTGGAATTGATAATTGTTTTGGCTGCGGTTGTTGCCCTTGTGCTTTTGCTTGTCTCGCAGCTGCAGGAAACAAGCAAGGAAGGAGCCAAGATAATTGAGGAAAAGAGCAAGAAGATTTTCCAGGAAATCGAAAAAATTTAGGGAAGGAAAAAAATGCACAGTAGTGGGCAGCTTAGCCTTGAGTACCTGCTCTTGCTGGCAGCTGTTCTCTCAATTTTCGCCTTGTTGCTGCCCTTGCTGAACAATGTGTATGAGCTAAGCCTGTTTGGCTTGGACAGCGTAAATGCAAAGAGTTTTGCCTTCGCTTTGCAGGCAGCCATTGATGAAATGTCCTTTCAGGCAGATGGTGCCGCAATTTACATACATGCAAAGCCTTTAACGAAGTGGGAGCTCTCTTGTTCAGGCAAGCAGCTGCTTCTCAAGATTCAGGGCCCTAGTCAAAGGCAAAAGTCTTTTGAAGTTTGGTTTCCAAACAACTTGGCTTTTGGCAGTGCCTCAATCGGTTCCGAAACGGTTTTCAGGCTAAAGAAGGTGTCAGGGCAAATCCTGCTTGAATACGACTAGCCTTATTTCGTGCTTTTTCATTTGCCTGTCAAAAAACACTGCCTTGGATGAAACGCTTTCTTCTCCCTTGCCAAGTGCAATGCTATTTCCATTCCAAACAATCAAACCGCTTTTTCCTCCAAAGGCAAATTCAAAGTCCTGCAGCAGCTGTGCCTCGCTCAGCCTTTCAGGCTGCCTTGCCCACAACAGAAGCATGTCATTTTCTTTTTTGAAAAGGTGCAGGTCGTACAGCCCTGGCCTGCCTTCATGCAAGGGCATTGCAAGCAGCAGCCCAAGCAAAACCATTGAAGTGATAGCCTCTATACTCAAATAATAGCCCTCATTTTTCACACACAACAGCCTCAACTTTTCCGATTTTTCCGCTTACCAGCACAATCCTGTCAAGGGAAACACAGTTTTTTCTCCCTGCCTGGAACAGAACTGTTTTTTCTTGGCTGCCTGCGTTTAGGCTAAGCCTGCTTACAAAGAAGAGTTCGCTAGGCAGCTGCCCTGCTTTTGCGAACAGGGGCAAATCAAGCTGGTTTGATAATACTCTGTGCTTTTTCTCGTCATACAAAGCACTGCCAAGCAATGGCTGCTTCTCATCCCTGTTTTTCACCATTGAGTCAATCAACATGACAGCATTTCTTTGAAGCGCAAATCGTCGCATCCAGCCAAGCGGTTCTTCCTTTGCCATTTCCAAATGCTGCAGCATGAGGGAAAGCATCAACAGCATTGCAAGGAACGCTACAACTGCATCCAAGGAAAATAGAAAGCCGTTTTCATCTGTAATGCTCATTTGCCTTTACCTCCAAAACGCTTTTTTCTCCCCTCTGAACAAGCCTGATTTGAGCAGCCAGGCAGGCTGCTCTTTTCACCGATTTGCCAGAATGGCTTTCAACAATGTTTCCTTTGCCTGTGCAGTGCATTTCTTGCTGCACCACACTTGAGCTGCCAGCTGTGTAGACTATGTCAGCTGAAAAGCAGCACAGTTCGGCCTGCGTCTTTGCTTTCAGGGCGTGAAGTGCCTGAGATGCCTGCTGCTCTGCTTGGTTAAGTTGCCCAAGAAAGACAGCAAGTAACGCAAGGAAAATCCCAAAGCAGATCATTGCCTCAAGCTGCAGCTGCCCTCTTTCCATCATGCCAGCACCTCGGCTTTTACTGTGTAGCCTGCGGGCATTCTGAAGATTTGCGTTACCCCTTTGCCAGTTATCTTTGCAGAAACAGTGTTGCTCGCCATTATGCCGCCGGTAAAACAGTACTCTGCCTCAATTGTTTTTTTGTCAAGCCTTGTCACAATAACCGAGCTGTTCTTGTTTAGGAAGCTTTCTTGAAGGCTTTTTGTGTCAAAAGAAATGCTTATCTCATCGTTGTATGCTTTTTCCATTTTCCTGAACAGGGCTGCAAGCCTGCTGTTCACATGCCCTTTTATTTCCTGTGGCCCAAGGTTTAATTGCAGGCCCTGCAGCAAGCCTTTATCTATTGCAAGGTCCACGCTGTTTTCCATGAGGCTTCTGACAAGAAACGCTTTTTCTGCCTCAAACGCCAGCGCCTTGGCCTGAGCAATGCTGCGGCGCTCCTCGGTTGCCCTGTCCAAAAAGCCTATTTCAAGTGTGAAGAAGGCAAGCAGGAGCAGAAAGCAGAAAATGCCTTTCCCATTCATTTTAGCTCAAAAAAAAGGCGCTATGAAAAGAACTTTAAATAAAGCCCAGTTTGCGTCGTTCAACGAATTCTGGGCCAAACCCTTGCAATAAGAAAGCCCGCAACAATTGAAACAGCCACTATGCCCAAAAGCAGGGCAGCCTGTGCCTCCGGGGAAAAAGCCAAAGCAGCCTGAATTCCCTGTTCTGCAGCAGCCTCCCCCCCGCCAATTGCGTCTTCCAGGACGGGTGCCGCAACCTTCCCTGCTTCGCTAACAAACGCTTCTCCCCTTGGCATAGCAACTGAGGCCAAGAGACCTGCCTGGCTTCCTGCCATTGAAAGAAATGAATAAACCATTCCGCACAATGCAAAAATGCTTACAGCCAAAACAATCATAATGCTTGCACTACTTTCCGGAGAAAAAAGGGTTTTCCCCTTCCTCGTAAGGCTGTAATACTTCCATTTCCTTCCCTCATCCAATTCCTGAATGAGCTCTGCGCCCTGCAGTACAGCCAAATGCTGTTTTATGGTTGGAGCAGCCAAGCTCAGCTTTTTGCTTATCTCTGTAAGCGTGTGGTTTCTCTGCTGCAAAAGCTTGATTATGCCTGTTCTTGTCTCGGAGGCAAGGGCTTTGAATTCGCTGCTTGAAATTCTTATCTCGTTTTCCATTTCACACCACAAAAAGCAAAACCAGGCCTGCAAACAAAATGGTTGCAGCGCCCCTGTTGTAATAGGCAACCAATGCAAGGGCAAGGGGGGCAATCAAAAGGTACACGCCATAGTTGGAAAATTGCGGAACGACAACCGCGCCGTAGACCGCGCCTGCGCCAAACAAAAGGAACAAAAAGGCAACGAAGGCAGCAATCCTTTCACTAAGCCATCCTGAAATTTTGGCAAAATACCTGTCTGCCCTCCCAAGGATATCACTACCCTTTTCTTCAGCCATTATACCAATCATTCCATCAACTTCTTTAAAAGAATTTCAGTTTGATTAGGTTTGCGCCTTTTTGCTGTTTTCTTCAAAGGTTTTTGGTTTGCTTGGATTTTGCCATTTTTTTTGCCAACGTAACAATTTTATATATCTTAAAGCATTTCAATAAATGATGGACCTCAATTTTCCTACTTCCCTTAATCTGAATGCCCTCATTTATGAAAGGGCAATGCCTGTCGTAAACGATGTCGTTTCAAAGGCGTTTAGCGGAGATGTCACAACAATCGCCCTTTTGGGAATTGGCATAATCGTCTGCTTCGTTCTGCTGGTTCTTTTGGTTGAGGTTGCCACCTGGCTGATTGGCCTTGTAAAGCGCTTTCTGCTGTTCCTGATTGTTGCGGTCTCAACAGCCCTTTTCTTCTTTTCATTCCAGCACAAAATCTTTGTCCCACAACCAGACCCTACACTGGTAGCTGCGGGCGCCATCGGCATAGCATTTGCCATTATCGCTTTGGCAATCTCAATCCTTTCCATCAAAAGGGAGTGGCAGAAGCCAAAAGAAGAGAAGATCGCCGACCTGAAATCAGAAATGAAAAAGCTTGTTGCACAGCAGTTTGAAAGCGAGCTTGAGGGCAAAATAGTAAAGGAGGCAAGACCGGAGATAACGCCAACCCAGGCACAAGCCCCCCAAATGCTGACAAGGCAGGCATTAACGCCGAAAAGCATTCTCGCATCATTCCAGGACAGGAGCCTTTTGGCAGTGCTAAGCTACATGGTCGTAGCAGAATTCGGAGTAATCTCAGGCATAACCATTTCCGCACCCAATGAGCAGGTTGGCCTGATTTTCTTCGCAATGTTCTTAATAGCAGCCCTGATATTCATCAAAAGCACTTACCACAACTACCTCACAGGCCTAAAGCACCTCTTTATAGCCCTTTTAATCGGAGCAACGATCTCCGTAATCCTAAGCCATGTCTGGCTCAATGTCCCAGTTGAACAGCTTTTGTCAATTGCCTACTTCAAGACAAACGCCCTGGTTGCACTGGTAACAGGGCTTGCAGTCAGCCTGTTCATGGGCGCAAAGGGTTAAAAAATAAGAAAGTCCAAACCCCTCCCCCCGGGCTTGCAGGGGTTGTAGGGTTGGAAGCCTTGGAAAGCTAAATGTTTAAATACTGGAATAGACTATTTAGTTCAATGAATTCCCAAAAACTGCTTTGGTTTACAGCATCTGCAACAATTTTGCTTCTTTTGATGCAACCTGTTGCAGCTACAACGCTTAGGGATGTGTTTGGCGCCTTTGTTAACTCGACAAGGCCAAACCCAGACATGTACTACGATTTTGATGGAAACGGCGTAGTAAACTTTGGCGATGTAGTTTATGCGCTGCAACTACTCGTTGGCATTGGCAGGGACAGAATTGCGTGCAGTAGCGATACAGACTGCGGTGGCACTGTGCAAAGCGACCCTTTCTGTGATGGGAGCAATATAATGTTTAGTGTTATAGAAAACACTTGCCTCGATCCTGGAAAGCCCAAAAGCAAGTGTGACTTAAATAGCACAACCTTTTTGCAGGAAGCTTGTGCATACGGTTGCTCTGCTGGCAGCTGCTTGAACCAACCGCCAATTCCCGACGCCGGAGCAGACCAAACCGTTTCCGAAGGAGAGGAAGTTACTTTGGATGCCAGTGCTTCCTCTGATCCGGATGGAACAATCGTTGCCTATGAGTGGAAGGAAGGCTTGACTGTTTTGAGCACTGAAATGACGTTTGGACAGGTGTTTAGTGTTGGCATGCACACGATTACGCTTACAGTAACAGATGATGAAGGCGCAACAGGGACAGACACTGTGGACATTGATGTAAGCCCTTTAGGGCTACTCACCGCTAAAAAGCTATGGGAATATTCCCAGCCATCCTCTTACGCCTGCGCACTGCTAAATGACAACTCTGTAAAGTGCTGGGGGGTTAATAATTATGGCCAGTTGGGAGACGGCACCACTACAAACAGCTCTACGCCGGTGTCTGTTTCAGGAATCAGCAATGCCAAGGCTATTGCTTTAGGAACTTATCATGCCTGCGCACTATTAGGCGATAACTCAGTAAAGTGCTGGGGCTTTAATAGTTATGGCCAGTTAGGAGACGGAACTACAACCAACAGAAGCACACCGGTATCTGTTTCAGGAATCAGCAATGTCAAGACAATTGCTGCAGGAAGAGAGCACACCTGCGCACTATTAAACGACAACTCTGTAAAGTGCTGGGGCTGGAATGAGTTCGGAATGTTGGGAGACGGCACCTTTACAGACAGCCTCACGCCGGTATCTGTTTCAGGAATCGGCAATGTCAAGGCAATTGATTCAGGGTATTTTCATTCCTGTGCAATATTAAGTGATGATACCATAAAGTGCTGGGGCAATAATGTTTCTGGTCAGATAGGAGACCGCACCACAACCAACAGAAACACGCCTGTTTCTGTAATTGGAATTAGCAATGCCCGAATTGTTGAAGTAGGATCGCATTTCACCTGTACACTATTGAATAATGATACCATAAAGTGCTGGGGGGCTAATCCCAATGGCGAGTTAGGAAACGGAACTTTAACATTCAGGAGCCTCATACCGGTATCTGTAATAGAAATCAGCAATATCGCGCATCTTGATGTAGGATATTCACACAGTTGTGCACTGCTAACTGACAATAGTATAAAGTGCTGGGGGCTTAACAGCTCTGGCGGGATAGGGGACGGAACCACCGAAAGATGGAAACCCACACCGGTTTCTGTAGTAGGAATCAACAATGCCAATGCTATTGCTGTTGGAAGGAGTTTCTCCTGTGCGCTATTGAGTGACAATACCATAAAGTGCTGGGGCTACAATTACTACGGTGGCTTAGGAGACGGCACAACTACGTCCAGATACTCGCCTGTGCAGGTTGTAAGTTAAATTTGCCTTGGTTAAGGGCAGCCCCAGGCTTCCGGGGGAAAGTCTATAATCTTAGCCTCTTCAATTGTTCCAGTGCATGTTGCGGTTTCATGTCTTAACAGACCGAATTGGTCTCTGTAGTAAGCGGTTATTGTTACGTTGAATTGTTTTCCAAGCGAGTTGCTGAGAAAGAGGCAGCCGTCTTCCCCGAATTGTGAGCCGGAAAAGCCAAAGCCGCTGACTGGCCAGGGGATTATTACTCTTTTTTCAATTCCAGCACCCAATGGGTTCTTATAGCCATCTATAAAATTGATTACGTAATCGTTGCTCAAGCCAGCGCTGTTTTTTGTGCTACCAACAGTTGCATCGCCAATATTTATCTGAAAGAGGGGAGGGGAATCTGCAGTAGGATAAATGCCAGCATAAACATCTAGTCCAGTAACTTTGCCTCCTGTTATGTTCTGGACAACCAGCGTGATTTTTTCGGTGTCTGCCCTTGCGCCCTTAACCAAAAAGTGGTCAAAGCTGCTGCAGCTGATTGTAGTCTGTGGCGAG
>JAUWWX010000147.1 GCA_030616665.1 archaeon
CAAGAAAGGAATGCTGCTTATTAAGATGGAGCTCGGGTTGGAGGACAGGTTAAACACGGTTTTGGCAAGAAAGGTTGCCCTGGAAAGAGGAAAGATAGCAAAGGCCAGGGCAGAGGCAAAGAAAAGGGAGAATGTGCTGCTGGCCAAAATAGCCGTCCTTAAAAGAAAGCAAAGGGCGTTTGAGAAGAAGCACGAGATGCTTAGGCACATGAAGGCGAAAAGCGCCAGGATTAGAGGGGAGCTGAGAAGGGTCGAGGGCAGCATAAAAAGGGAAACCGTAGAGCTTTCCAGGATCAGGAAGGCAAAAAGGGCTGCGGCAAAGCCGCCTAAGCCGAAAAAGAAAAAGCCCGTTAAGAAGAAACCAGCCGTGAAAAAGCCAAAGCCTGCTAGGAAGCCAAAGAAAAGAGTACTGAAAAAGCCCACTGTCAAAGAATTTGCTGCGCCGGAAGAAAAGCTGTTTGGGGCTGGGGAAGAGAAGCCAGCTGAAGCCGAAAAGCCACAACCTGAAGGAGAGGAAGCAAAGCCCTTGTTTGAAGAAAAGCCGGAATTGGAAGAGAGGCCTGAAGAAAAGCCTGAATTGGAAGAGAGGCCTGAAGAAAAGCCGGAATTGCCCAAAGAGGAGAAAGCTGAAGAACCTGAAAAGGCAGAGGAAATGCCCCCTGCAGAAGAGGAAAAGCCAGAGGAAAAGCTTGAGCCATTGCACGAGGTAGGACCCGCGGGGGAAGAGGAACAGCCTGTTGCGCCCCCTGAAGAAAGGGAAGAAGAGCCCGCACTCGGGGAGAGGGAAGAAGAGCCTGCCCCCAAAGAGGGGGAAGAAGAAAAGCCTGCTTCCGAAGAAGAGCCTGCCCCGGAGGAGAAAAAGGAAGAGACAACCCCGCCGTGGCTGACCGGAAAGAAAAAAGAGCCCAAAGAAGGGGAGGAAGAGGAAGGTTCGGAAGAACCCTCCAAAGAGGAGGAAGAGCCCTCCGAGGGGGAAGAAGAAGGGGAAGAGAAAAAAGAGCCCTCCGAAGAGGAGGAAGAAGAAAAGAAGGAAGAGCCTGCCCCTGAAGAAAAGAAAGAGTAGCTGATTATTGTTTCGTTCCCCAAAGGCAGCCGTTGCCGTCAACCGCCTTTAACTCTGCTTCCCTGAAAAGTTCACTGAAACCGGTGTCTGGCTCGAATTCAAATGCAAGGGCAAACCCTTCCTCAATAAGCGCAAGGTTTACAAACAACCCGTCAGCATAGACAAACCTCACAAGCCTTCCATAGACATCCCTTTCACTAACACCTTTTCCCAAAAGGACGCTCTTGCCCAAAACAAGCTGCTGCAGCCTGTTTTTCGCTTCCTCAAAGCATTTTTCACCCTTTTCAGGCGTGTCAATGCCTATTAAACGAACCCTTTCATCGCTTTTCAGCACAATGGTGTCGCCGTCGATTACCCTTTCAACCTCCGCCCTTTCTACAGGCTCAAAATACGGCAGTTCCTGCTGCAGGCAGCCTCCAAGCATTAGCAAAGCGAAAGCGAGGCTAGCCAAATGGCTTAAATGCATGGTAAAAACAGCCCCAGCAAAACGGTTTTTAAGCAAGCCCTTTTTTCCCACAATCAGCGAAGCTGCCTGAACAGGCTTTTTTTAGGCCTAGCAGATTTCTTTTTCAGCGCAGTTTAAGCCCATTGTAAGAGACTTGCATTGCTCGCTCATTGCGTCTGGCGCAACAACAGGGCACTGGATTCCCTCTCCTGCAATCGAGCCGCCTTCATCGCTCAACCCAAACTGGTAAAAGGTTGAGCCCCCTCCCATAAGGCTGCTTACAACCCTGATATATTCGCCGCAGACGAAGACAGCTGCAACGTCTTCCTCGTTGCAGAAATCCCCTGCCGTTTCCTCCAACAAGGTTTGCCCTATGTCAGGGCACTCTATCGCAACACACTCGGTTTGCCCAACAACAAGCTGCCTGCATTGCTCGCTCATTGCGTCTGGCGCAACAACAGGGCACTGAAATCCATCCCCGAGGAAGCCTGTCTCATCCGACTTGTAATAGGTCGAGCCAGCACCCTCCAAACCACTTACAACCTTGATGTATTCGCCGCAGACGAAGACACCTGCAACGTCTTCCTTGTCACACAACTCTTCTGCCCTGTTCTTTAGCATGTCTGCCGAGGCACCATTGCCTGCCTCGCATTCCTCTTCCCAGGGCCTTATGCATCTCTGCTTTGCTTCACACCAGACATAGCCGGCTGTTGCAATGCAGCCGTGCTCGTCTCTGTCTCCACCAATCGGCATCAGCTGCTCAATACAGCCGCTCAGGGCAAGCCCTGCAGCCAGAAGGCAAACTAGCAGAATCTTTTTTTCCATTCTGTCCAAATTATACACAAACTACTATTTATTGCTTCTGAAAAAAAGAAGCAGGGAAAAAAGGGCTTTTTTCAAAAACCCCTTTTCCTTTTACCAAGGCAGCCATGCACGCAGTGCCTGCAGCAGCCACTCCAGCCAGTTTGCCCCCTGTTTTGGGGCAATGACTGCTTCATAGCCTTGACTGTCGTCCGGTCCTGGAGCGATTGGCGCCCCTATCCCTATCATCTCAGCAGGGTCATAGTCGCCAACAGCATTTGCCTGGCCGTTCTCCATATCCTCTCCGTCAGGCAGGGGAGGGCCCTCTATTGGAACAGGTTCTCTCTCGCCCTTTGAGGCATC
>JAUWWX010000152.1 GCA_030616665.1 archaeon
AGCTCTGCAATTACCTTGTCGTGCTTTCCTCTTGACAGGGCACGGGGAAAAGTTCTGGCGCCCCTTTTCACCCTTTCAATTTTTTTTCCTCCACCGATTACACCTTCTGCGTATTTGATTAGGGCTTCTGCCATCTCAGACCTTGTTTTGATGATTGCGGCTCTTATACCCCTTGGCCTTTTTCTTGACATGGCTGCAAGCCGTTGTCTGCTTTTCATTGCCCTTCTAAGAACACGTCCCATTCTTTTGTTTCACTTCAATAATCTTTCATCCTTTTCCTTTAATTAATCTTTCTTAGTTCGGCAAACTGGTGGGTTTTGGAGAGAAAAGCGGCCTTTTGAGAAGCTTTTTATAACTTGCGTTCTTCAATTTATAAAGTAGAGGAGAAGAGAGAAAACAAGGAATTTTTGAGGGGTTTTTGATGTATCCTGGTGCTAGGAGAAGCGGTGCCTATGACAGGGTTAGCACGATGTTTAGCCCTGACGGCAGGCTTTACCAGGTCGAGTACGCGAGCAAAATCGTGGAACAGGGAACCTTGGGTGTCGGGCTAGTCTACGGCAGTGGCGTGGTTTTTGGCGCAGACCAGAACATTACAAGCAAGCTGCTGAATCCGAGAAGCATTGAAAAGATTTTCAAAATAGACATGCACATTGGGGCGATTAGCAGCGGCCTTGTGGGAGACGCAAGAAGGCTCATACAGCTTGCCAGAAAAGAGGCGCAGGAGAACAGAATGTATTACGAGGAAAACATCCAGGTTGAAACCCTTGTGAAGCAGGTTTCGGGAATAAAGCAGCTGTTTACGCAGTATGCTGGCATGAGGCCGTTTGGCGTTTCGTTCATAATTGGCGGCGTTGATGGGACCGGCCCAAGGCTGTTTGAAACAGAGCCAAGCGGCGCACTGGCAGAGTATAGCGCAATCACAATCGGCAAGGGGAAAAAGGAGGCAATGCACTTCCTTGAAAAGCAGTTCAGGGAAGGGCTTCGGTTTGAGGAGGCGCTTGCCTTGGCGCTAAATGCCGTGCATAAGGGCAGTGGTGAAAATGGCAAGCTTGATGTTAATAGGTTGGATTTTGCTTTTGTTGAAGATGGGAAGGCATTTGAGCGCATTCCAAGGCAAAGGCTCAAATCTTTTTTAGGGAAAAAGTAATTGAATAGGAGTTTTTTTTGGCCAATGGTCAAATTGGAGAAGGCTGTGACCGCAAGGTTTGACAGCAAGGGAGAAAAGTTCGAGATTTTGGTGGACCCTGATTTAGCATTGGAGCTAAGGAAGGGCAAGGAAGTGAATTTGCCAGAGTTGCTTGCTGTTGAAACAGTGTTCAAAGACGCTGCAAAGGGAACAGAGCAAAGTAGTGAGACCCTGAGCAAGGTTTTTGGGACAACAAAGGTACAAGAAATTGCAGAGAAGATAGTAAGAGATGGCGAAGTCCATCTCACGACAGAGCAGAGAAGGCAGATGAGGGAAGCAAGGGTGAAGGAAGTGATTGAGTTTATTGCAAGGAATGCCATGAACCCGCAGACAAACGCGCCCCATCCGCCAAACAGGATTGAGAACGCATTGGAGGAGGCAAAGATAAAAATTGACGAAATGAAGTCGGTTGAGCAGCAGTTGCCTGGCATTGTAAAGGAGCTTGGGAAATTAATCCCAATTTCAATGGAAAGCATTCAGGTTGCGGTCAAGATTCCTGCCTTGCATGCGGCAAAGACCGAGCATGTGCTGCACAAGTACAATGTTACAAAGGAGCAATGGCAAAGTGATGGGAGCCTGATTGCCGTTGTTGAAATGCCCGCTGGTCTAAGGCAGGATTTTTTGAATGATTTGAACAGGAACTGCCACGGCGAACTTGAAACAAAAATTTTGGAGAAGTGATTTGAAAATGCAAAAAGAAAAAACTGCTGCAAAGCAGCCATTGGAAAAGGATGAGGCAAAGGTTGAGCACAAAAGGAAAGTGGTTGTTGTTCCCGGAGACCTTGTTACTGCTGAGAGGAAGAAACTGGGTCAGAATGTTTTTATTGAAAGCGGAAAGATTTACTCTGATAGCCTGGGCATAACCTACCCTGATTCAAGCGTTGCATATGTCGTTCCATTGTCCGGAAGGTACATCCCTCACAAAGATGACCTGATTGTCGGAATTGTTGAAAGGGAAACAGTAAAGGGCTACATGGTTGGCATTAACAGCATTTACCAATGCTATCTTTCAGCAGAAAAGTGCAGGGATAGGCTGCAAAAGGGGAGCATAATAAGTGCAAAGGTTGATTCAGTAAACGAGGTAAACGAGGCAGACTTGTTTGATGTCAGAGTATTCTACGGAGGCGAAATAATTAGTGTAAGCCCACCCAAGGTTCCAAGAATCATTGGAAAAAACGGAAGCATGCTCTCTGTTTTGAAGCAGGGAACAGGCTGCAATCTTTTGGTTGGCAGGAATGGCTGGGTCTGGATAAAGGGAGGCGATTGCCAAAAGCTTGTTAAGGCAATCAAGCTGGTTGAGTCAGAGGCGCATTTAGACAACCTGACAGTGAGGGTTGAAGAATTTTTAAAGGAGAAAAAGGTGAATTGATATGGCTAAAAAAGAAGAAAAGGTTGAATATGTGAAAAGCGG
>JAUWWX010000039.1 GCA_030616665.1 archaeon
ATAACCCGGTTTTTGCTTGGCCGGAAGGAAATTATCTGGGTTGCGTACTGTGATGGGAGGTGGGACCTGATTTTCACGGTTTTGGCGAAGAGCATTCACGATTTCACTAAATTTTATTACCTCTTCTTGAATCGGTTTAGTAAATACCTTCTCGACAAGGATTTTTCGCCAATTGTTTCAGTGCCTGTTTTTAGGAGGGATTACTTGATAAAGAAGAAGGGAACGATGCCAAAAGAAGAGTTCTTTGTAGGCGAACCCAGTGAAGAAAAAGTCGATGAAATTGATCTGGAAATTCTTCGCATTATTGTAAACAATGCAAGGATGCCGACAGTTGATATCGCTGAACGCGTAGGAGTTTCAGGCAGGGTTGTTGCATATAGGATAAGGGAATTAATGAAGAAAGGGGTGATAAACGGTTTCAGGGTTTCAATCAACCTTGAAAAAATAGGCTATCAGTACTTCAAGGCATTTATTTCTCTCAAAGAAGTGGACACCAAAAGGGAAAAAGAATTCATACAATTCTGCAGGTTCCACCCAAACATTGTCTACTACGTAAAGTGCATTGGCAGATGGGACGCTGAACCAGAGTTTGAAGTGAAAAGCTACCAGGAATTCCAGAAGGTAATGAAGGAAATCAGGGCAAAGTTCTCTGACATAATAAAGGGCATTGAATCAGTGCAAATAAGGGAAGAGGTAAGGCTTGACTATATGCCAAATGCTTACCCTGCAGAGGCTTAGCCAGCAGACGAGTTGTATGGCACGAACTTTCCGTTCCTTACAGTTTTTAGGGCAATTGGCTTTAGCACATCTCCCTTGCTGTCAAAGCTTAAGGTTCCGCTTGCTCCTTGATAATTTTTGACGTTGTAAAGGAATTCTTTGATGCAGGACGTGTCTTCATCACACTTGCGCATTGCTCGGCTGATTAGCATTAGGGCATCGAACGAATTCGCTGCAATGACATCGTTTTCTTTTCCATATCTCTCCCGGTAGTTTCTTGAAAAGAGAAGCTGCTCTTTTCCACTTGGTTGGTAAGGGTAGGTGTAAATCCAGCCTTCTACAGAAGAGCCGCCTGCCTTCACCAGGTCAGCTGTCTGAATTATTGAGGTAGCGACAAACATGGTATCTAAACCAAGCTCCTTTGCCTGGTTTGCAAGCAGGCCGCCTGTTTTGCCGCCTATTGCCAAAACAACAACAGGTGAGCCACTGTTCTTCACCTTCAACAAAACTGTCCTGAAATCAGTTTCCTTGCTGCCAACCTTGTGCACGTCATCAATTTCTCCCGTGAAGTAACTTCTGAAGTCTTCTTCAAAGCTGATTCCGTAATCGTGGTTGAGTACAATCAATGAAACACTCTTTACTGACAACTCGCCTGCAGTAAATTCAGCCAACTTTTTGGCTTCAGCGTCAACATTCACCTGAGTCCTGAAAACGTAATCGCCTGCTTCTGAAATCTTGTCTGACTGCGAGCCAGGGCTGATCAAGATTACTTGGTTTTCTTCTGCTATGGGAGCAACCGCAAGCGTGTTCGGTGATCTGTAATCCCCAATAATTACCTTTACCTCGTCTACCTCAATGAATTTTCTAGCAGCTGCAACAGACAGCTTGGGATCGACAACGGTGTCTTCAAATAAAAGTTCTATTTTTCTGCCATTTACTCCACCGCCCTTGTTTATCTCTTCTCTGGCCAATTCCAGTCCTTCTTGCATGTACTCTCCAATGTTTGCCACAGGCCCTGTTAAGGGAGCAATGACTCCAATCTTGATTGGCAGGGAAGCAGTTTGCTGCCCAGGCATTGCCACAAAGCCTGTTGGCTGCCCAAAAAACAAAACAATTAAGGCAATCACAACCAATGCAATTATCCCACTTGCTATCAGTAACTTTGTCTTGTTCAATTTAACCCCCGCCTCTTTAAAGAATTCGCCTCCCTGAACCTTATTTACTTTTGTTGTCACAGGCTATGACAACAGATTTAAAAAGATGCAGGCAGCAAGTTATTTATGCAAGAAGACAAATTGCAAAAAGCCGGCCTGAGTGAGAACGAGGCAAAGATTTATCTGGCTTTGCTTGAGATTGGCCCTTGCCTTGTAAGCAGGATTGTCGAGAGAACAGACCTGAACAGGACACATGTCTATGACAAGCTGCGTAAGCTGATTGAAAAGGGCCTGGTTAGCTATGTCGTCAAAAATAATAGGAAGCACTTTAGTGCAAGTTCGCCTGAAAGGCTGCTTGCTGTTTTGGATGAAAGAGAAAAAAGGATAGAGAAGCAAAGAAAAGAAATCAAAGCCTTGCTGCCAGAACTGCTGGCAATTCGCAAGCCAAAGGAAAGGGAAGAGATCGAAGTCTTCAAGGGAAAAGAGGGCCTGAAGACCATTTTGGAAGACATTCTTAGAACAGGCGAAAATTATACTGTCTTGGGTTATGCAGGCGTTTTGGCTGAGACCCTTACCTATTACTTTCCCCTTTGGCAGAAGAGAAGAGCGAAAGCAGGCCTGAAAAGAAGGCTGATAGTTTACAAAAAGCTGT
Organism: archaeon; assembly: GCA_030616665.1. Lineage (GTDB taxonomy): Archaea > Iainarchaeota > Iainarchaeia > Iainarchaeales > JAFCCL01. Next base: position 2,524 of record JAUWWX010000039.1, read on the forward strand.
TAAAGGACAAGAAGACATTAAGGCTTCCCCTTACAGAGGCAAGGTTTTTGCCAGAAGAATTAAGTGGGCCTGCTTCTATCTGGGTTTACGCTAACAAAACCGTTATCTTTCTGCCGTCAAAGGAGCTAACAATGGTTAGAATTGAAAGCAGGGAAATAACTAGAACATACAAGTCTTATCTCAATCTGCTGTGGAAGAATGCAAAGAAGTAATTTATTCATAATGGCACGAATTGGCTGTTCTTGATTATTAGGGCTCCGAATTCCTTCTTCTCCTTGTTTTTGCCAAAGTCGTCAAATTCTATTGCTCCGCTTATGCCATTGGTTTTCAGTTCATAGAGTTTGTTTTTGATTTCTTTCCTTTCTTGTGTTTTGTCCAGAAGGCCTGCAAGTATCGTTACACTGTCGTATGCAAAATAGCTTCCAGGGTGTAATATGCTGTCATTGAACCTGTCTGCAAACCTTTCTTCAAATTCAGCGGTTGCTTCACTTCTGGTAATCGGGAGGTCAACTATCAGTCCTTCGGCAACTTCACCAGCTGAATCCAAAAAACTCTTGCTGATAACAGTGCTTGTTGCCAGAAACTGGCTGTCAATACCCATTTCCTTGCCCTGCTTTAGAATGTTAACAGCTTCTGGGCTGTAGGCTATGATAAAAACTGCTTCAGGGTCTGCGTTTTTTATCTTAATCAGGCTTGTCCTGAAGTCTGTTTCATTTGGATTGAATGCCTCCAAGACTTGAATCTTGGCCCCAAGCTGTTCTACTTTCTTTTCAAATTGCTTTTTCAGGCCAGAACCCATAGCGTTGTTCACATATATAAGTGCAATATCTTTCGCGCCCAGTTTTTCCACTATGAATCTTGCCTCAAAGTTTGCCCTCTCCTTGTTTGACGGCCAGAACTTAAAGACATAGCTGTCTTCTTTCTCAGGCTTGTATGAGGAAGCCACTGCCAGTATTGTGGGAATGCCTTTTTCCTCTGCTATTGGGCCTATAGCTTGGGCTACCCCTGAACTAGTAATGCCGACTACAGCATTAACCTGGTCTACCTCAACCAGTTTCTTAAAGGCTGTCACTCCTTCTGCTGGCTTGGACTGGCTGTCTTCCACAACAAGCTGGATTTCAACATTGTCAAATTCCGGCAGGTCTTCCATTGCAAGCAAAACAGCGTTTCTAACATCCTCTCCAACCGAAGCAACCGAGCCAGTTAAGGGGGCCAAAAGTCCGATTTTAATAACTTTCTTTTCCTGGCTTCTCTGCATTGCAGTAAAGCCTGTTGGGTTTGAAAGGTAAACCGAGGTCAGTGCAAGTAATGCAGTTAGTGCTATTGCTACTATGGCTGTCGCTGTCTTTCCTCTGTTCATTGTTCCCAACCTCCAAGGGTTTATACATAAGAAATCTGCGAAGCCAAGCCTTTTATATATTATCATCTATTGTTCATAATAGATGATTGACCTTTTGCGGCAGCTTGGCTTAACCAAGTACGAGTCAGAGGCTTATCTTGCCTTGCTTCGTTATGGGACATTGGATGGAAAGCAGGCTTCCAGGCACAGCCTTGTTCCCTACAGCGCGGTCCACTTTGTGTTGCAGCAGCTTGTCCAGAAGAATTTTGCAGTGATTGTTTCCAGGAAGCCTATGAGGTTCAAGGCGATAAAGCCAGAGACTTCTTTGAATGCCTTGGTTAAGGAAAAGGGTGCTGAGCTGGCTGAATTAAAGGAAAATGCCCTCCGCGAATTAAGCAAGTTAAAGCATTTGCCTTTGGAGGAGGAAGAGGAAAGGGTAGATATTTCTGCTGGCAAGCAGCAGCGTTTTGCACATGCTGTTCACTTAACTAGCCAAATCAAAAAGGAAAAACTCATAATCTCCATGGTTGATGTGCATCCTCTTGAAATATTCAAAGAAGAGAAAGCCCTTATCAAGAGGGGCGCAAAGGGCCGGCTTATTGCCACGCTTGCAGATGAAAGAAACATGCCTGTTCTTCAAAAGTTCAAAAACATTGGTTTCAAAGTAAGGCATTATGCTCCACTGTACGGATTTAGCCTCATTGTTTACGATAGAAAAGTTTCCACAATTGTTGTAATGGACCCAAAGAAAAGGGAGGCAATCTACAACCTGAAAATTGACAGCAAAGCCCTTTCAGAGGCCTTTGCGGAATACTTTGACTTTGTCTGGAAGAAGGCAAAGCCTGTTTAAGTTCACTTGTGCGGCGCAAACTTACCGTTTTCTATTTTCTTTACAAAGATTTTTCTTCTTGCGTTGCCCTGCTCGTCGAATAAAAAGCTTCCGGATTCGCCGTCATACTCTCTGATTTTGCTTAGTTCTTCTTTCAGCGCATCAGATGTTATTTCTCCTTCAATCCTTGACAAGGCAGTTGCCAGTATCTTCAGGCCGTCATAGGCCTCCATTGACCATCTCCTTACACCATGCCCGTACTTTGCCTGTGTTTTTTCAATAAATCCTTGGCTTGGAAATCCCTGGAATGTAAAAAAGACTATTCCTTCAGCTGTTTCACCAGCGCCCTCAATAACGTCAAATGACTCCATCGTCCCGTTTGAAAAAATCTTCATGTCAAGGCCAAGCTCTTTAACCTGCTTCAATATTGCGACATTGTCGCCCATTAAAGCATCCAAGAACAAGGCAGTTGGCTCTGCTGCCTTGATTTTAGTCAAATAGGTTCTAAAATCACCCTCTGCCTTGTCAAAGCCCTCTGCTGCAACAACCTCTCCACCCAAGTCTTCAAACCTTTTCACAAAGCTTGTCTTGGCATCAACAGTTGCATCATTGTATTTGGCGAAAAGCACCCCGACCTTTTTGTGTCCAAAGGAAAAGATTTGTTCAGCAGCCTGCTCTCCAAGCATGCTTAAGTCATCATCGTTTTTGAAAACATAGTCGCCGGCAGTTGCCAAGGCCCTTGCCTGCGATGCCATTGTATACAAGACAACCTGGCTTTCCTCCGCGATTGGCGCTGATGCCATGGAATGCTGTGAAACCCCTGTGATCAGGGCAACAACCCTGTCTACGTTAATCAGCTTTTGCACTGCAGAAACCGTGTCCTTTGTGTTTCCTGCATTGTCCTCGTAAACCAATTCAATTTTTACCGGGAATTCCTCGCTTTTATTTATCTCCTCCAAGGCAAGTTCAAGGCCGTCCATTATCCCCTCGCCGTACGGTGCCTGCTTTCCTGTCAAGGGCAGAACAGCGCCAATCTTTACTGCTTTCCCTTCTTTTTCTCCCAGTGAAAAAAGCGAATCAGAGGTAAGGCTAATTGCCCCAATTGCAATTACAACCAAAACAACTATCACAACAACCCCTTTGTCCATATTCAACTTCCACTGGTTAACAGATTTATAGTTGTGTGGTAGTTTTTACTACCTCAATAAAAGCTTAATGGCGCATTATTTTTTCATGGACATTTCTGCTTTGGAGCAGCTCGGCTTGAGCAGAACTGAGGCAAAGGTTTACTTGGCTATTCTTAAGCTTGGAAGCGGCACTGGAAGCGAAATAGCTGAAAAGGCCGACGTTTTTAGGAGAAATGCCTATGATGCTTTGAACAAGCTGATTGAAAAGGGCCTTGTTAGTAGTGTCATAAAGGACAAAACCTATTACAGTGTTGCCAGGCCAGAAAAGCTCTACGACGTTCTCAAGGAAAAAGAGCATATTTTAGAGGGCGTGCTTCCAAAGCTGAATGAGTTGTACGCCCACCCAAAAATAAAGCAGAAGGTCTTCTTTTATGAGGGCAGACAAGGCGTAAAAACAGTGATGAATGAAATCATAAAAGAAAACAGAGACTGGCTTGTCTTTGGAGCAAGTGGAAAAACAAAGGAAGCTTTTGGTGAATGGATTGATTTCTGGGAAAAGAAAAGGGTCAAGGCAGGCATCAAAGCAAAGATAATAATGGCTGACACTCCAGCTGGCAGGAAGAGGGGCAAGGAAATAGAGGTGCTTGGCTTGACAAAAGTAAAAGCCTATCCTGGAAGGTTTGCAAGCCCTGTTTCAACCTATGTTTTTGGAAACAGGATGGCCTTTGTCTTCTGGAGCGAGTTAGAGCCCCTTGGAATCCTTGTCGACAGCAAGGAAATAGCGGATGCCAACAGAAAGTACTTCAATGCCCTATGGAAAGTTGCGAAAAGCTACTGAGATTCACTCAAGCAACACGAATTGCCCGTTTCTTACCTGCTTTACCAGTATGTTGTATTGCGGGTCTCCAAATTGGTCAAATTTTACACGATTTGCTTCTCCCTGGAAGTCAGTCTCAAACAAAGCCTGCCTAATGCCATTTGCATTGTAGCCTCCTTCTTCGATTGCCCTGGCTACTGTTGTCATTGTGTCAAAGCCAATTGCATACCAAATGTCTCCCTCTTTGCCGTATTTGGCTAAAACCTTTTCATTGAATTCCTTTCCCAATTCGGTTGCGTAGGTTGTGAAAATGGTTCCCTCTGCTTCGTTTGCAATATTTTCAAGCGTTTCCCTCTGGTCCAAAAGCATTATTGTAAGAACCTGCTTTTCTATTCCAAGCTCGGCTTTTTGCTTGAAGAATGGCACAAATTCGCCTGCATAGGCAACCAGATAAATGGCCTCTGCTTCACTTGCATCAAGCTTTAGCAGCTGCGTCCTAAAGTCTTTTTCGTTTGTGTTGAATGTTTCCTCTGCTACAATGTTTCCGCCAAGGGCCTCGAATTTTGCTTTGAATTCATCAATCAAGCCCTTTCCGTAATCGTTGTTCACGTAGAGGAATGCAACCTTCCTAAGCTTCAATTCATTAAATACAAAGTCAACCATTTTTCCTGCCTCAAAGACATCATTTGCAACAGTCCTAAAAATGCCTTCGTGCACAAGCTGCGGGTTGCTTGAATAGGGCGAAATCAATACAATGTTGTGTTGCCTTGCAATCGGAGCCATTGCAAAGGTAACGCTGCTGCAGCTTCCGCCGATTATAACTGGCACTTTTGTTATTGTGGCAAACCTGCTCATTATTGAGGCCCCTTCCTTTGCATCGCATTTGTATTTGAAGTTAAGTAAATTAGGATA
>JAUWWX010000057.1 GCA_030616665.1 archaeon
TCTTTCCAGTACGTGAAGCAAACTTGTTGGGAGAAACCCCTCCCAGTTCTCTTTTTTCTTTTTTTTACAGGAACAGCGGAAGCGCGTTCAGCAAAAGCAGGCCAACCACTATCCACAACATTAGCCTTCCGATGAATTTCTGCGTTTCCCTCTTGCTCATCTTCAAAAAGCCGAAGTAGGGCAGGAAGACAATCTTTGCTATTTTTCCTCCGTCGAAGGGGGCCATTGGCAGAAAGTTTATTGTTGCCAGGGCAAAGCTTAGCAACAGCAGCCACCCAAAAAAGATTAGCAGGCTGCTGGTAAGCAGAACAAGGTTTTTGTATTGCTGTGTTGGTTCCTTTCCTGCTACATAGCTTATCTCTGTCTTGATTCCGATTTCCCCCCTCACGTTCTTTTCAAGGCTTATTTCCACGGGCTTGCCTTCGGCTGTTTCAAAAACCATTGAAACGTTTTTGTCAGGCTTGCTGAATGCCTTACTGAAATCATAAAGCGTCTTTAATTCAATTCCGTTGTGCTTGCGCAGAATCCAGCCCTCCTCTATCAATCCCTGTGCTGGAATCTCAAAACGGTTTCCGCAAATCTCATAGTCTTCCAAAATCCCTGTAATTGCAATTGATTCTATTTCAATCTCCTTTTCCATTGAATCAACCATTGGGCCAAGCACAGGCAAGGTTGCAGCAGAAACCAAAGCAAAAATAGCCAGGAAAACAGCTATGGAGTAGATGTTTGCACCAGGTCCTATTGCGTAAATCCTCAACTGCTGTCTCTCAGACTTGCTTTTAATCTGCGTTTCATCAGGTTCCACAAACGCGCCGATTGGAAGCAATCCCGCCAACGCTATGCCAACTGACTTTATTTTTACCTTTGTCCTCTTCATCAAGGCACCGTGCGAAAACTCGTGAACTACAAGAATTATCAGGAATGCCCCCCAGACATACAGAGGCGGCGTCAAAAACCTTGGCAGGTTTGGCATCTGGATTCCGGGAATGATTGGCGCAACGCCGGGGCACGGAACCTTTCCAATCATTAGTTTTGAAAATATGTCTACTGCCTGCCATGCAAGCGAAACAATTGTGAAAAGCATCAGGCCTCCGAATGCAAAAGCAATGGAAAATAGTGTTAGGAGCGGTATCAGCTCAGGGTTTGACGCACCAAAAACGCTTCCGAAGACAAGAAAGAACAAAGTGAACAAGGCAATGCTTGAAAGGCAGGCAATCAGGATTCTTTTTAAAAAGGATTTCTTCCTGGCAACAAGGTAGTCAACTGCAATTGTCCCAAAGCCGAGAACCAAGCCAAAGTCCGCCAGCAAGTCCCAAAGGCCTGGCTTGCTAACCCTTTCAATGAAACCGATGACGCGCTTTGTCTTCAGAAGCGAAAGAACGTAGAAGGTGTCGGCTTTTCTGAAAATTTTTAACGCATAAGTTGGGAATAGCAGGAAGCCAAGGACAGCATATGCTATAAGAAAATGGGAGAGTTGCAGGGCAGGGAACGCAAAGCTTGCAAAGAGCAGCACCACGCCCAATGCATCAAACAGCCCCAGGAATTTTTCAAAGCGCTTCATTCAAAACAAATTATAGTGTTTTCTTTTTTAATTGTATGCCAAGCTGTTTCCCAAGCTTTTCAATCAGCGCGTCACTGGGCTTGATTGCCTGGTTTTCAATCCTGTGAAGCAAACTCTCTTTTTCAAAGATTTTCATCGCAAGCTCTTTTACAGTCAAGCCCTTTAACTCCCTGGCTCTTCTTATCTGCTTTCCAAAGTCTGGCACGATTTCAAGGCCGAGGTCAAATTCCTTTTCCTCGAACATGGGCGGCTTAATCGTTCTGACAGGCGCAGCAGGAATTCGCCTTTCTGCTGGCTTTTCACTTTCTTTCTCCACCCCAAACAAAACGCACTTATCGCAAACAACCAGCGTGCTTCTGTCAAGCACGATTTGCCTGCCCATGCCTGCCTCCCTGCCGCAGATTTCGCATTGCATTCAAAGAAGAGTATTGCAGAAAAATGGTTAATAAACTATTTCTTTGCCACAAAAAAGGGGAAAGGAATTAGGGACACAATAAGGCAAAGCCCTATTGTGTCACAGTAAAAAGTTGATTGAACTTAGAAATTCAGAATTTGATAGGCTCACCAGACTAAGTCCTTCGGCAGGCAAAAATGCCTGCTTATATACCTGCAGCATGGGTTATATTTAAGGCCTTTGATTTAAGAATTCTATCTCCTCCTTCTCCTGGTTTGAAAAAATTTTGTCATCCTCCCAAGCTCTGCATTAAACCTTCTTCTGTCCCTTTTGGTTCTGCCAGGCCGGCTTTTTTCCGTGGTTGCAGGGCCAACCTCAAAATTAGTTTGTGCCACCCATTCACGTCCGCTAAAAAAACTGTTCAAAAAGAGTTCTAAGCCGGCGCCAACTCTTTTTTTGCCCTCCCTGGGTAACACATCCCGCAAATCGTGTCCGTGCATAAAAGTATCGAAGGCCTCTAATAAGAAAGCCCTGTCCCCACTCAAGCCATGCAGAAGTTCCTTCCTTCGATTGCCGACGACCATCTGGATTGGAGCAAAACTTTTTTTCCGCTTTCCCAACGGGCCAGCAAGTTTTTTTAATTGTTCTTCAGAAACCCTTTTCAGGTCTGCGTCCAATGTAACCATTATCTTTGCCTTTTCTCTTTGACATTGTTTAAGACCCTCCCAGAATGCTCTGGCCTTGCCCTTGTTTTCATTCAAGTGGATTACTTGGTCGGCATACTTTTCCGCAATCTTGCCAGTGTTGTCAGTGCTGCCGTCATTGACAACAATGATTTTTTTAATCATACCAGTGTTTCGTTTCCTAATACTGTCTAAGTCTTGCAAGACCTTTTCAAGGCCTGCTTCCTCGTTGTAGGCAGGAATCACTACGTAAAGGCCCTTTGCTTCCATGTAAAAAGTAAGTCCTTTACCTCTATTAAATCCTTTTCTCTGTGAAAAATTCCCTTTAATTAATTTTTGCAGTTTCATTATAAGAGCATGGGCACAGCAATTGGCGAGCTATTGGAAAAGCAGGAAATTGATCTGGATTTCCTTGCCTCGAGGAAGGTGGGAATTGACAGCTTCAACATCCTCTACCAGTTCCTCTCAGTAATCAGGGGCATGGACGGAACCCCTTTACTGGACAGAAAGGGGCGCATTACCTCGCACTTGACCGGGTTGTTCTACAGAACCATAAACTTGCTTGACCTGGACATAAAGCCAGTCTTTGTTTTCGACGGCGAACCCCCAGAACTAAAAAGCGAGACAAGGCTAGAAAGAAGCAAGATTAGGACAGAGGCAAAGAAAAAATTTGAGAAAGCAAGGAAGGAGGGCAAGAGGGAAGAGGCAAGAAAGTATGCACAGCAGGCAGTTAGGCTGACAGACGAAATGGTTGAGCAGGCAAAAAAACTTGTTGCGTTGATGGGCCTTCCCGTGGTGCAGGCCCCAAGTGAAGGGGAAGCCCAGATTGCTGCAATGGTTTCTCAGGGAGACCTGTACGGCTGCGTTTCACAGGACTATGATGCGCTTTTGTTCGGAACAAAGAGGCTGCTTAGAAACATCACGGTAACCGGAAAGAGAAAAGTGCCTGGCAAAGACTACTACTACGAGATAAAGCCCGAGATGATTGAGCTGGAAAAGAACCTTAAGGCATTGAAAATTGACAGAAAAAGGCTGGTCTGGATTGGCATTTTGATTGGAACAGACTTCAACGAAAAGTTTCCAAAAATCGGGCCAAAGACCGCGTTGAAGCTGGTGCAAAAGCACAACAAATTCGAAGACATTGTGGAGGAAGTAGGGCATGAACCAGAATTTGATTACAGGGAAATAGAGGGCATTTTCCTCAAGCCAAAAATCACGAAGAAGTACAAGCTGCAGTTTGGGCTGCCGGACAGGGAAAAGATTCTTGAATTCTTGTGTGAAGAATACGATTTCTCATAGGAAAGGGTTGGGAACGCGCTGAACAAGCTTGATGAAAAGCTGCGGCAAAGGGGCGAGCAGAGCAGGCTAGACCAGTGGGGCTAATTCCCAAACTTTCCCTTCAATGGAACAAAAACAAAACAGCATTTGCTATCTTTTTCAACAGATTTGCCTTTTTCTTTTTGCAGCAGAACCATTTCTTGGGTGAATCGGCCGCCGACTGGCGCAACAAGCTTTCCACCCTCTTTCAATTGCTCAGTTAAAGGTTTTGGAACCTGCCTGCAGGCAGCGCTTATCAGTATGCAATCAAACGGTGCTTCTTCCCTCCAGCCAAGCGTGCCATCACCGCACCTCATCTCAACCTTCTTGTAGCCGAGCTGGGTAAGCGTTTTTGTTGCCCTCTGCTGCAGTTCGCACACCAATTCAATTGCAAAAACCTTTCCTTTGACTCCAACAAGCTCGCTTAGCAAGGCTGCAACATATCCTGAGCCGCCCCCAACCTCAAGCAGCCTATCGCCTGGCTTCACAGAAAGCATTTCAAGCATTATTGCAATTGTGCTTGGCTGGCTAATGGTCTGCCCAAAACCAATGGGAAAGGCGCTGTCAGCATAGGCATACTGCTTTAACTCAGCTGGAAAGAATTGCTCCCTTTTCACAGAAAGAAAGGCTTTTTCAACGCTTTTGCTGTGCAGGTTCATCGCTTGAACAAGCTGCTTCCTCTGCTCTGCAAAAGCTTCTTCACTCATTTGGGCTCTCCCTTTCCCTTATCAGTTTCATCAGGTCCTTGAACTTGTTAAGGGAGTCAAGCTCTTCCTCTGCAACAACCGGAATTTGAGAAACTCTCCTGTATTTCAATTGCCTGCTGATAATAAGCGGCGTTCCATGGAAAGCCCTCTTTGTCTTTGCAAGTTGCACGGCTCTCCTCTCAAGGTCCTGCTTCACGGCTGCCTTGCCGATAAACAGTGAATCGCTGGGCTGTGCACATGCCTTGAATGGGCTATGCCTGAACAAAGCCAGCTTCACGCCAAGGTCATGCACTTTCCCCAAAGCCCTGTCTTCAAAATTGTCTTCAAACAATTCCTCTTCCTGCCTTTTGGCAATCCTGTGTTCTTCAAAAAGATTGATTTTGTTCACAAGGCTTGTATCAAGCGCGTCTTCAAGCTTTTCCGCCGTGCTCAAAGAAGCACTAGCCCCTTTTTCGTACCTGTGCACTGATTCCACGCTGGAATCAATTTTTTCTGCAAGCTGCTGCAATGTTAAGCCAAGCTGTTTTCTTTTTTCCCTCAACTTCTTTGCGTCCAGTTCCACAATGCTTTTTCCCTTGAAGTACTTGATTGATGGAAAGTGCTCCTTCAGCATTTCCCCAAGGCTTGCAAGGCTCAAGGCAGTCAGCCCAAGCCTTTCGTAAAGAACGCCCTTGCGCAGGGAAAAGGCCTTGCTTTTCTCCCCAATGACTAAAACAGTTGCATTGAACACAGCAGCAATCTTCCTAAGCTCGGCAGCATGCTCTTCCCTCAAGGCATCAATGTTGTTGAACACCTTTAAAACCAAAGTAAGGTCAGGCCTTTTTGCAACCAAATCAAAGCAGGCATTGCTGTGGGCGAAGCTTTCAACAGCAAAGCCGTGCTCTTTCAGCAAGGCAATTGCCCTCAAAATAGTGGTTTCCCTCATTTTTCACACCTGCAAAGGTTTAAATTGTTTAAAGGACTGAAATCTGTTGGTGGTTTCTTTTGCCAAAAAAGCCAGTCAAACCCAAGTATAATCCAGCGACGCAGGGGGAACGACGAAGTGGCCAAGAAATCGTGCGGAAATTGCCTGATAGGCGAGGTTGGGGCGGAACGATTCCTCGGTATGAATATTCGTATAGGATTCCACCGAACTACAAACTTAAAAAAGGCCCGGCAATACGCAGAACCGACCCGAAAAAGGCCAAGGGCGGCGAAAAGAAAGGCAAGTGACCAAATTCTTTTCATTTTCACACCACCCCGACCAGGAACCCAATTAACGCAAGAAGCATTCCTGCCTTTGAAACCTTCTGCGCTCTTGCAAATTCTCCCATTCTCGCCTTCCAAAAGCTTGCCACAAAGACCAGGTTTGCGGCTGTAACAAGCGCAATGAAGGCAAGGCTGTTGAACCAGTTCACAAAAACCGGAATATAGACTGCGATGATTGCAACAAGGTAGTAGGCAGAGACAAACCAAAGGGTTTTCTTCTTTCCCAGGGCCATTGGCAGGCTCTTCTTGAAGCCCTTGTCTGCCTTCAAGTCCTCAA
>JAUWWX010000097.1 GCA_030616665.1 archaeon
AAGCAATATCTCTTTCCTTGTTTTTATTCCTTTTCCTTTTGGGCAACCTTTAAATTCCCTTTCGGTATTATATTTGGCTTGGAGGCCAGTTTAAATGCACGAGCTTAGAAAGGACTACATCTTTGACAGGTGGGTTATCGTAAATACGGAGCGGGCCAAAAGGCCCAGGGATTTTATACGCCAGAGGCCGAAGATCAGGGAGGAGGGCCCTTGCCCTTTTTGCCCTGGCAACGAGAAGATGACGCCGCCAGAGATTAGCAGAGTTGAATTAAAAGGCGAATGGGTTTTGAGGTGCTTTGAAAACAAGTTTCCTGCCGTAACAACGGATGGAAGCCCTGAGTTGAAGACAGAGGGCGAGTTCTTTACCAAGGGCAATGCCTACGGAAAGCACGAGGTGATTGTTGAAACGCCGAGGCACAGGCAGCAGTTCCAAGAGCTTCCCGTTGAAAGAATCGCAAAGTACTTTCAGTTCCTCTTCAAAAGGCGGAACAGCCTCTACAAGCTGCCTGGAATCAAATTTGTTTCAATGTTCAAAAACCACGGCCTTGAAGCAGGAACAAGCCTTGCGCATGAGCATACCCAGATAATTGCGTACAACAGGCTGCCAAAAAACATTGAAAGGGAAATAAAGGCCATTATCTCTTATCATAGAAAGCACAGGCAGTGCCCTTACTGCAAAGTCCTTAAACTTGAGAGAAAGGGCCCGAGAAGAATTGCTGAAAACGATTCATTCCTTGCCTTCACTCCATACGCTTCAATCTTTGAGTTCGAGGCAGGCATTTTCTCAAAAAGGCATTTGGACAGCTTTTCCAACCTGCGCGAAAATGAATTGCTTGACCTAGCCGAATTGGTTAAAAAGCTGCTTTCAAGGCTCGCTGTTTTGAAGGCGCCCTACAACATGTACTTCCACGAAGCCCCAAAAGGCAAAAAGGAGCACATCCACGTCAAAATAGTGCCAAGGCTGATTACCTGGGGCGGCTTCGAGCACTGCACTGGCTGCATCATAAACACGGTTAGCCCGGAGCAGGCAGCGGAATTCTTCAGGGAAGAAGGGGAGTGAGGCGAGTAATGCCAACAGTTTTGGACGAAGTCTTTAAGAGGTATGACATCAGGGGCCTTTTTCCCCAGCAATTGAATGAAGCACTTGCTTACAAAATCGGTAGGGCATTTGTTCAATTCTTCAAGCCGAAAACAGTCGCAGTTGGCAGGGACTGCAGGTTGGGGAGCAAAGAGTTGTTCAAGGGCTTTACTAATGGCGTAACAGAGCAGGGAGTAGATGTTACTGACATCGGCTTGGCAAGCACTGACATGCTTTACTTTGCTGTTGGACAATACGGATACGATACAGGCTGCATGATTACCGCAAGCCACTTGCCAAAGGACTATGATGGCTTCAAGTTCTGTGGAAAGGGCGCAAGAGGTATAAGCAAGGACAATGGTTTGTGGGTTATCCGCGACCTAGCTACAAAAGGCGAATTTGATGAACCCATGGAAAGTGGGGAAGTTTCGCAAAAAGATGTTTTGAATGACTACATTGAAAAATGCCTCTCTTTAATTGATGTGAAGAAAGTGAAGCCATTGCGCGTTGTAATTGATGCTAGCAATGGAATGGCTACAAAAACAATTGAGGCAATTGAAAAAAAGTTGCCTCTAAAAATAATCAAAATGTTTTTTGAAATTGACGGCAACTTTCCAGGACATGAGCCAAATCCCCTGAAACCTGAGAACATTGCTGCGTTGAAGCAGAAGGTTTTGGCTGAAAAGGCTGACTTTGGTGTGATATTTGACGGTGACGGCGACAGAATGTTCATGGTTGATGAAAAGGGACAGACAATTACTGGCTCATATGTTACATGCTTGATTGCGGTCAACTTTTTGCAAAAGCTACCTGGGTCGAAAATTCTTTACACGCCTATTATGTCAAAAGCCGTGGCTGAAGTAATTAAGGAGAGTGGAGGCATAGCAGTGCTCGAAAGGGTTGGCCATAGCTTCATAAAGCAGAGGATGAAGAAAGAAAACGTTTTGTTTGGCGGCGAGTTGAGCGGCCACTTCTTTTTCAGGGAAACCTTCTTTGCAGAATCAGGCTTGAGTGCATTGCTTGTAGCGCTTGAGGCCATAAGCAAATCAGGGAAAAAGCTGAGTGAACTTATTAAGCCCTTCAGACGCTACTATGCAATTGATGAAACCAACAGCGAGGTAGCTGACAAGGAAGGCAAAATTAGAGAAATTGAATCAATTTATGCACCAAAGGCAAAGAAAGCAAGCAAGTTAGATGGTTTTTCAGCGTATTTTGATGACTGGTGGTTCAATGTAAGACCTAGTGGGACGGAAGATCTGCTGCGGTTGAATTTAGAGGCAAATACAAAGGAATTAATGCTTGAAAAGGAAGAGGAATTGTTAAAAATGATAAGGGGCTAATCTTATTGGCTTTTGTTAGGAGGAATCGCAAATGGTAAGGGTCGCAATAAACGGCTTTGGCAGAATAGGCAGGCAAGCCCTGAAGGCATTGCTTCAATGCAAAAGCATTGACGTCGTTGCGGTAAACGACTTAACCGACAACGAAACGCTGGCCCACCTGCTTCAATTTGATTCAGTTTACGGAAAATTCGGCAAGGAAGTCAAGGCAGGCAAGGACTTCCTCAGAATTGACGGCAAGAGGGTAAGGGCCTTTTCAAAAGCCAATCCAAGGAGGCTGCCCTGGAAAAAGCTAAGGGTTGACGTTGTTTTGGAAAGCACAGGCGTCTTCAGAGAGGCTGTGCAGGCAGCAGCGCATTTGAAGGCAGGAGCCAAAAAGGTTGTCATTACCGCGCCGCCAAAGGGAGAGGGCTGCAGCCAGTATATTTTGAATGTGAACACCAAAAATTATGACCCTGCCAAAGAGCACGTCGTAAGCATGGCCAGCTGCACAACAAACTGCCTTGCTCCCATGGTAAAGGTGTTGCACGAAGGAATTGGCATAGAGCAGGGCTTTATGACAACAGTGCACGCATATACCGTGGACCAACTGCTTGTTGACGGTCCTCATCGCGATTTGAGGAGGGGCAGGGCAGCTGCAGTAAACATGGTTCCAACTACAACCGGGGCAGTAAAGGCGATAACAAGAATCTTCACTGACTTGCACGGAAAGCTTGACGGCATCGCCATTAGGGTTCCTGTTCCCTGCGGCAGCATCACTGATTTGACATGCGCTCTCAAGGAGGAGGCAAGCGTTGAAAAGGTCAACAAACTGTTCCAGAGGGCATCCAAGGGCAAGCTGAAGAGAAATCTGGAATACAGCGAGCAGGAACTTGTGAGCACAGACGTCATTGGGAATTCACACGGCTGCGTCTTTGACAGCAGGTTAACCAAGGCAAACGGAAAGCTTGTAAAGGTCCTGGGATGGTATGACAACGAGCTTGGTTACAGTAGTTTGCTTGCGGACTTTGTTAAATTCCTTGCAAGGAAGGGAATGTGAAAGGGCAAGCTTTTTATCGCCTTGAGGGAATGTTAAAAGGGCAATTTTTTTTGTTTGTTTGAAAAGGGGTGTGAAAAGGGCAAGCTTTTTATTACCTTAATTCTTTTTCTAATAGGGGGCTTGGAAATGGCTGGCTACAAATTTCTAAAGGACGTGAAGGTTGGCGGAAAAACGCTTATCGTAAGGGTTGACCTGAACAGCAATGTTGAGGACGGCGAGCTGTTTGCCGGCGCCAGGATTGAAAGCCATGCCCAAACCTTGAAACAGCTTGCAGAAAAGGGGGCAAAGGTCGTTGCATTGACCCACCAGGGAAGGCATGGTCAAGCTGACTGCATTTCCCTAAAGCAGCACGCTGCTGCCATAACAGAGCAGATTGGAAAAGGGGTAAGGCTTCTTTCGTGGGACAGCGATTTTGTTTCTGCGATAGGGGAAACGCAGCCCGGCGAAATTGTTTTGATGGAGAATGTTAGGTTCAACGACGACGAAGAGCAATCATTTTCTGCAGAAGAGGCATCGAAAATCGAGTGGGTTCAGAAACTTGCCTCTGCAGCCAAGCTGTTTGTGCAGGACGCTTTAAGCGTTTGCCACAGAGCCCAGCCCAGCGTTGTCGGCTTTGCTGCATTGCTGCCTAGCCTTGTTGGCCCGGTTCTTGAATCAGAATTGGATGCACTTAAGCACTTTGACAGCAGGGAAAAGCCATGCGTATTTGTTTTGGGGGGAGCAAAGGCAAAAGACACAATTTCGCTCATTCAAACCCTTTTTGAAGGGGAAAAGGCTGACACAATCTGCCTTGGAGGCCTGCCAGGAGAGCTGTTCCTAAAGGCAAATGGCGTTTCTTTGGGTGAGAAGGAAAAGGTTTTTGAGGAAAAGGGCTTGAGCGAACTGCTCGAACCCGCAAAGCAGCTGCTCAGCCAGTACAGCGAAAGGCTTGTTCTGCCTGTTGACGTTGC
>JAUWWX010000068.1 GCA_030616665.1 archaeon
GTGCTAGCCTGCTCGTTTCCCTCCAACTTTTCCAAGGGCTACTGAATCTGAATCTTTTGACTGTCAATAAATTCTGACTGCTCTGGCACAAGGTCAAAATCACGATGCCTGCATTCACAAAAAGAAGGCATTTTCAGCTGCTGGCTGTCCTGCGGCTTTTTGTAGGTATTCCCACAGTGCCTGCATCTCCAAACTGCAACCCTCAACTTTGGCATAACGGTTGTTATCTGCCTGACAACGCCCTCAACAGCAATAAGCTTTCCCAAATGCTTTGCGCCAATATCCCTAACAAGGGGCTCGTGCTGCTTTGGCAGATTAAAGAATCTGACGTGGGGAGCAAACCTTTCAATTTCAAGGGCAGGAACCTCAATCTGCTCTATTGCGGCCTGGGCTGCTTCGAGAAGAACATCAGGCGAATCAAGCAGGGCGTCAGCCAACTCTATGTCAAACTGTTCAAGCAGCCTGAAGTCCGTGTCCAGGCTTCTTTTGTCCGGGTAGGATTCAACCAAGCGTTCAATTTCCTTCCTGTAGCTTGCCTCAAAGAACTGCAAAAACTTGCTTACGTAAGGGCTTTCCCCCTCCACTGTTTTCTCTTGCAAAGGCATTTTTTTCACGCTCCGATAAAGAGTTTTCCCTTTTTCCCCCTTTTAAAGCCCCACCCAAGAGAGTGGGTTTCCGGTTATTTTCCCCTTAGGCAGGCTTCCGCTGAAGCCGCAAACCCGGCTGGGGTTGCAAGAGCCTATTTCGCCTTTGGCTCAATAGGCTGGCTTCGCAACATATGGCTCCTGCCTTCAGTGCTGGGAGCAAAAAAATCGTGTTGGGCGGCAAAAAAATTTGCCAATACTATTAGTGCAGTGAAAAAGAAATAGGTAAGCAATTGTGAAAGCGAACCAGGGCAAGCAGCCCTGCTTTGAAATGCGAACCTGAATTTAGTCAAGGGACCGCAGCCATTGTTCAAAGCCCCCATAGGGGGAGGGGTACTAACCTAACAGAAGAACCTTACAGAAAGGAATAAAAGAGTTTGACTGGAGATAATTACTTGGTTCTCATGGCAAAATTCTACGTAACCACACCAATCTACTATGTTAACGATGTGCCGAGCATCGGCCATGCCTACACCACAACCATTGCAGACATTCTTACAAGATGGCACAGGTTGCAGGGTGACAAAACCTTTTTCTTAACAGGCTTGGATGAGAATTCCCAAATAACAATCAAGGCTGCACAGAAAAAGGGCTTTAAGGATTTTGGAAAGTACACAGACGAGATGGCGGAGAAATGGAAAAAGGCCTGGAAGGAACTGAACATAAGCAATGACGGCTTTATCAGGACAACAGAACCAAGGCACAAAAAGGTTGTCACAGAATTTTTTGAAAAAATAAACAAAATGGGAGACATCTACAAGGGAAATTATAAGGGCCTCTATTGTGACAGCTGTGAGGCTTACTTAACAGAAAAGGATTTGGAGAACGGCCTTTGTCCCTTCCACAAAAAGCCACCGAAACAGATTTCCGAAGAAAACTATTTCTTCAAGCTCTCCGCCTACAAAGAAAAGGTTTTGGCGCACATTGAAAAGAACCCTGGCTTCATCCAGCCAAAGACCAGGAGAAATGAGGTCATAAGCTTTTTGAAGGGCGAAGTCAAGGACGTCAGCGTTTCCAGGCCAGGCACAGACTGGGGCATAACCCTGCCAATCGACGAAAAACAGAAAGTCTGGGTCTGGTTCGACGCCTTGATTAACTATGTCTCCGGCTCTGAGGGAAACTGGCCGGCGGAATTGCATCTTCTCGCAAAAGACATTTTAAGATTTCACTGCGTTATCTGGCCGGCAATGCTGATGAGCGCTGGCTACGAACTGCCAAAGAAGCTTTTTGTCCACGGCTTCATGACAATCAACGGACAAAAGATGTCAAAGAGCCTTGGCAACGTCATAGACCCCCTCTACCTGAAAGAAAAGTACGGCTTGGATGCCATAAGGTATTACATCACAAGGGAAATCTCCTTTGGGGAGGACGGCGATTTTTCGGAAAATGGACTCAAAGCTCGTTTAAACAACGAGCTTGCCAACGAGCTGGGAAACCTTGTGAACAGAACCTTGGTCATGATTGAGAAAAAGTCTGCAGGGAAAATTCCTGCCGCCAAAACCGATGAAGGGCTGCAGAAAAAGCTCAACCTGAAAAAAATCGAAGAGCAAATGGAAAAGCTTGAGTTGCACCACGCCCTTGCAGAAATCTTTTCATTCATCTCAGCGTGCAACCAGTTTGTGAACGAGAAAGAGCCCTGGAAGCTCAAGGGAAAGGAATTGGACACGGTGTTGTACTCCCTTGCTGACTCGCTTAGGATAATCTCAATTCTTTTGCAGCCATTCATGCCCTCTACATCGGAGAAAATCAACCAGCAGCTTGGAGTAAAAGCAGCTAAGCTGAAAGAATGCAAATTCAATTTGCTAAAAGCAGGTGCAAAGGTCAAGAAGGGCGAAATCCTTTTCAAAAAGGTTGAGTGACTACTTCATTTTTCCTTTCACGAGCTCTGCGTACTTTTTCAGTTCCTCTGCCTCTGATTTTCCCGGTTCCCATGCAATGTTCAGCCTGTCTTCCTTTTGCCTTGGGATTATGTGAAAGTGCACGTGTGGAATTACCTGGCCAGCCGCTTCATTGTTGCTCTGCACCACGTTAAAGCCTTGCACGCCTGGCAGTGCAACCATTGTGGCAGCCGCGATTTTCTGCACGGCTTCCATTACACCCTTCAATTCCTCGTGGGGCAGGTCCAACAAGGTTTGATAATGCTTTTTGGGAATGACTATGGCATGACCTTTTGCAGCAGGCGCGATGTCAAGGAAGCTCAGCACGCTTTCGTCCTCATAGAGTGTGGTATTTGGAATTTCTCCCCTGACGATTTTGCAGAAAATGCATTGCTCTGCCATTGAACCACAATAAGTAATTTTGCCAGATTAAAATTAAAAGACCTTTCCTGGAAATTTTTTGACAAACTCTTCAATTAAATGTTTTGTGTATGGCTCAATTGGCAGGCTTAAGGCTCCTTTTGGGGTAACCCAAACAAATTCCTGTCCTTCAGAATTCAAAACAACCTCTTTTGACTTCGTTTTGCAGGCGTAATCCAAAAAGATGAAATGTCTTTTTTTCCAAAAGGCGTCATCAAAGATGAATTCCTGCATGCAAATAAAAACGATGTCAAAAACATCTAGCCCTGTTTCCTCTCTGATTTCTCGCTTAAGCGCGCTTTCGATTGATTCACCCAATTCAACGTGGCCGCCAGGAATAACCCACTTGTCTTTCCATTTGTGAGAGTGCATTAGAAAAATTTTGCCTTCCTTGTTGAAGACCAGCGCGCCAACAGTTGGTTCTGGGTAGACCTGTTCTGCCATAATTCAATCACCTTTTTGATATTCGCCGGCGTTAGCCGGCTGGCAATTGCGAAGCAATTGCTTTCTTTCCCGAGGCTTTCTTTTCTAAAGAAAGGCTCGCCGGCGGCAGGATTCGAACCTGCGGTTCCTTGCGGAACACTCCGTCTCGAGCGGAGCACTTTCAACCAGACTCAGCCACGCCGGCATTGGGTTAAAAGATTGTAGGCAAAAACAGTATTTAATTGGTTCGGCAGAGCCTCATTTGGGCAGTTGAAAGAGAAAGAAAAAGGGAAGGCGAAACCGTTTTATGGCACTTGTTTCGCCTGTGGTCCTTGAACCGGTGTTCCGTGCGGGTAGCCTTCGGCAAGGATGCTGACAATTGCCACTGCTATTACGAATTGAATTATTACTGCGATTATTAAGCCGATTATTACACCGCCTGGAAGGAATGCCAGTGCACCAACTATTATTCCAACAATAAACGTTAGGACTATCGCTATGATTATTGCCACGATTATTGCCACTATGAAGCTTCCTGTGAAGAAGTTTCGCAGGTTTTCCTTTATAGCAAAAGCCTTTCCGAATTGCCTTGTTTTTGCGTAGTTCATTATCCCTGAAACTATGAGAATCGCGCCGATGATGTAGAGGATTATTCCAAGCACTATAAGGCCTGCGGCTGCCGCAAGGCCACCTAGGATTATGCTTGTAAGCTGCTCTTGCATCAGTTCAGTGCTGCCGGTCATTGCTGTCGCACTCAATGCTCCAAAGATCATCGAGCCTATTGCTATGAAGAGCACAATCGTTGCCGGAATCATGAGCACTATTGAAATTACGATATACTTTATGCTGTCAACAATCAGCTCGCCGAAGTTGCTAAAGCCCGGCAGGCTGTTGTCGTTGTTCATTGTCCTGTTTGCAACCCTTATCATGTAGCCTGGAATGGTCAGAATGTTCACTACTGGGATAATCATCAGGATTATTCCAATTACTAAGGTCTTGATGTCGCTGAACGGCTTTCCTACTGCTGTGCCTATATCCATTTTTGGTTTTCACCTCCCCAAAACTTTTGATAGAAGAAGGCTTTTCTTCTATTTAAAGCTTTCTTGGGGGGAATTTAAGGCATTTGAATTGCCTGGAAAAGGCGCTTTGGAAAAGCCTTTTTGAGGCATTTCCCCCGGGGTTTTAAGGCATTTCAGTAAATCGCTTTTTTTCACAGGAACAGATTCTTAAAACTTTCCCAATATATACTATATATTATATATAGGTGGCCTTTTTTGCCTTCAGAGCTTTTTGAATCAATTAAAATCCCAAAGGAAAGGATTGGAGTCCTAATAGGCCAAGAAGGCAAGGTCAAGAGAAGGCTTGAAAAGCTGGCAAGCGTGGCGATTGAGGTGGACAGTGTTTCTGGAACAGTGGACATTGAGGGAAGGGGAAACAGCGGGAATTTCTTTGAGGCAGTGAATGCTGTCAAGGCAATTGGCAGGGGCTTTTCCCCGGAAAACGCTTTTGGGTTAATTGGGCAAGACAACTTGCTTGAAGTAATCAATGTAAGGGAGATAATTGGCGGTGGAGAAAAGGCCTTGCACACAAAGAGGGGAAGGATTATTGGGAGAGAGGGCAAGGCTAGGGAAACAATTGAAAGGGAAACAGGCACAAAAATAAGCGTGTTTGGGAAAACTGTTTCAATAATTGGCCAGGCTGAAGCAGTTGAAATTGCAAAAACGTCAATTGAAATGCTTTTACGCGGGGCAAAACATAAGACAGTTGTTGATTTTTTGAAGAGGAAAGGCAGCAAAGCAGAAAAGTTTACAATTTAGGAACAAAAACTTAAAAAAAAGGAAAGCCAAAGCAGAAAAAAATTTACAATTTAGAGGTAAAAAAACAGCAAACCAAAAAAGTTACAATTTGGAGGCATAGCCAATGACTGACGGAAAAATCCTCGAATCAAAAATCATTGATGCAGAGCAGATTGCAAAGGAGTTCAAAGAGCATTCAGTTGCAGAATTCTTCAAGAAAAACAAGCAAATGCTCGGCCTTTACGGAAAGGTTAGAACGCTTACAACTGTCATCCATGAGTATTGCACGAATTCCATCGATGCAGCGGAGGAAGCAAACATCTTGCCAGAAGTTGATGTCAAGATTGAGGAGATTAGCCCAGAGTACTATGAGGTTACCGTGAAGGACAACGGACCAGGCCTTACAAAGGGCACTGTTGGCAAGGCACTGGGACAGCTGCTGGCTGGAACCAAATTTCATAGGCTAATCCAGAGTCGCGGACAGCAGGGCATCGGAGCTAGTGGGGTTACCATGCTTTCCCAGATGACAACAGGAA
>JAUWWX010000104.1 GCA_030616665.1 archaeon
AAGGCATCGATTGTGCCAACCTTGATCGTTTCTCCCTGCTTTTGCACGCAGCCGCTTGCCAAAACCAGCAAAGCGATTGCAAAGGCTAACGCCCTTCTTTTCATTGCTGCATTCCCTCCTTTTTCTTTCCCAGAATGCCCCTAGGCCTAAACAAAAGGAACACCACTAAAATAAAGAACGCTATCGCGTCCTTGTAACCTGAGGGGAGATACCATATGCCAATGTTCTCAGCCAGGCCGATGAAGTAGCTGCCCAGAATCGCGCCTGGAACGCTGCCAACGCCTCCAACGATTACTGCTGCAAAGGCCTTGATGTTTGGCATTAATCCCATCATTGGCTCCAAGTTTGTTTCCATTGCTATGAGGACGCCTCCTGCTGCCGCCAGAGCAGAACCATATGCAAACGTAACAGTGATTACCTTCTCCGAATTGATGCCAACGCTTTCCGCAAGGTGCCTATTATCTGCAACTGCCCTAATCTGTTTCCCAATTTTTGTTTTTTTGATCAGCACCCAGGTCAAAAGCATTAAAGCGAGGGCCACAAAGATAATCAGTATCTGCGTTTTCGTTATTATGAATCCAAACATTTCAATGCCTTTTTCAACCGGCCCCAAACTGTAGGTCTTTATCTCGTTTCCAAAGAACAGGGCAATTACATTTTGCAGAATTATTGAAACAGCAATGGCAGCAATCAACGGCATCAGAATGTGCTGCTTTCGCAATGGCTTGAAAGCAAACCGGTTAATCACCAGGCCAAGCGCTGCTCCAACTGCAATTGCAACAAAGAAGCCAACAATCAACGGCAATCCAAAGATTGCGCTTACAACAAAAGCGGTGTAGGCCCCAACCATTGCTACCTCACCATGGGCAAAGTGAATCAACCGTAGGATGCCAAAAATGAGGGTTAGGCCAATGGCAAGCAAGGCATACTCTGAACCAGCTATTATTCCGTTTACGACAAGCTGCTCCCACACCATCGAACCAAGAAAATAAGTGAAAAAGTGGTTAATAATTTAACGTGCATTTATTGTTGCTTCCAGCCTTTCAAGCAGATTTAAATACAGTTCAACTGGAATTGTTTTTCCGTCTTTTGGCGGGCATAGGCAATTGAATGTCCCTTTTCTTTTATAGTTTTTGCTTTTCTCCCAAATCTCTTTTAGTGGGGTTTCTCTTACGTTTCCAAGAATTGTGTTTTCATCGCCTGGGCAAATCAATACAGTTCCGTTTAGGGTAATGTACATTCCACAAGCAATCTGGTTGCACGGGTGGCCTCCAGGCATTGATGAAATGCCTTCCTCTCTGAGTTGTTCTAAGGTTTGTATGCCCTTCTTAATGTTATAGGTATATGTTCTTTCGTATAAATCAATTTTCTGTTTTTCTGTGATGTCAATTTTTTTGAGAAGCTCAGTGTTGTGGGCTCTTCCTGAAACCATCAGAAGTGCCACGATTGGGTAAATGCTTCTCTCCCTTGCAAACACGTAGCTGTCAAAGACCGTGTCGTAGTTATCCTTAATAACTGGGTTAATGCCTAGGGCAAGCCTTGTAGGATTTCCTTTGTTGAATCCTGCCTCAACCAAGTTTAACAGTGCTTGGTCTCTTTTTTTAGAGTGTCCTTGTACGTTACCGACTATTCTGTCTTGCACTTTATGCACAGGAGAAGCAAATCCAAGAAGCATACTGGTTTTTAATTCAAACAACCTTTGGCATAATTCTTTTGCCGTATTTATTCCATGCCCCGAGTAAAATCGCTTTGTTAATTCGTCATCTCCCAGGACATGCCCTTTTGTGAAGATTGCAGCGCCTATGTTTAGCTTTGTCAGGTCTTCTAGAAATGTCAGCAATTGCTCGTTTTCAAGGGGTTCGCCTGCACCACAGAATTTTACTGTCTGCAAACCTAGTTTCTTTGCGTCTTTTATTACGCCAAGCAATTCGTCAAAGGAGAGTTGTTCCTTGGACAATTGGTCAACCTTGTTGTCCCTTCTAAAACAGTAAGGGCAATTCAAAGAGCATTTTAAGCCAAAATCGATGTCAAGCATTAAAAGCTTTCCCACATTTTTCTTAATCTCTTCCTTTGAGAAGAATCCAAAGTACTTTACCCTATTCTCACGATTTTCTGGAAAGCGGTCCCTGAAGATTGCAGGGACCTGCCTGCTAAGCTTTCCAAGTGCGTTTCCTTCAGTCATTTGTACTGCACAAAACTGCCATTCCTTACTGTCATTATCGCATAGGGCTTGTAGACTTCGCCATACTCATCGAATTTTGTCAGGCCTGTAACCCCCTGGTATTCCAAATCGTACAGACTTTCCTTCAAGACCTCTGGGTCAAAGCTGTTCGCTTGCTCAATGCCTGCCTTCAGCACGTACAGGCTGTCAAAGGCGTAGTCGCCGTAAGGTCCGTATTCTTTACCATGCCTTTCCCTGTAAGCCTGCTTGAATCGCTCAAATTCCGGTGTCCCACTTTCAGCGTAAGTTGAAAATATTATGCCCTCTGCCTTGTCTCCCACAGCCTGGATTATTGTTTCGTCCTTGAATGTGTCGGCTGAAAAGATTTGCACGTCCAGGCCAAGCTCGTGCATCTGCTTGATTACCAGCTGGTAGGACTGCGGGTAGCCAACAATGAACAACGAATCAGGGTTTACCTCCTTGACCTTCAGCAGCTGCGTTCTGAAGTCATTATCATTCTGGTTGAAGCGCTGCGTTATCACAACATTGCCGCCAAGCGCTTCAAATTCTTTGGCGAAAACTCCTGCAATGCCTTCACCGTAGGCGTTGTCCATGAACATGCTTGCCGCTTTCCTAAAGCCTTCCTTGTAAATCGTTTTGGCAATGTCTTTGCCCTGCTGGTTGTCGCTTGGAGCGATCCTGAAGACATAATCACCGGCATACTTTATGTCAGGGTTGCTTGCAATTGCAACAAGGTAAAGCACCTTTGCTTCCTCTGCAACAGGCGCAGCTGACAACGCAGGTCCTGAGCATTCAGCGGCAATAACAAGCTTCATTCCCTTCAAGTGGACCAGGCTATTTATTGCCTTAACGCCTGCTTTTGCATCGCAGGCACTGTCTTCTACAACAAATTCAACTCTCTTTCCAAGAATGCCTCCGCTCTCATTGATTCGCTCTCTCGCAAGTTGTATGGCGGTGCCAACGCTCTCCCCATAGATTGCTGCGTCTCCTGTTAATGGCAGCATTACCCCTATTTTGACTGTTTCTTCCTCTTCTGCTCCAAGACCAAAAAGGCCTGTCTGGTTAAAGCCAGTAAATGCCACTACTGCAATCGCAATAATTGCAATTATCCCCAAGAAAGCTGTTTTCCCCACTTTTTTGCCCCTCCAAGTTAACAGTTGATACATAACCTTATGCTCTTCTGCTTTATAATATCTTTTCCAGAATTTTCCTATAAAAAATAGCTTTTTAAGCCTTTTTCTCGTTTTTATGCATATGGTGCGCGCGTTTTCTGTTCTTGACAAGGCAGATATTAAGATACTTCAAGCCTTGGAAGAGAACAGCAGGCTTCCCAATAAGGCAATTGCGAAGAGAACCAAGGTAAACGAGCATGTTGTTGCCTACAGAATCCAGAGAATGGTTAAGGATGGAATAATAAAGAAAATCTACTGCCTGATTAACAGGGGTGCATTGTTTCCAGTTGGCTTCCGTGCATTTTTGCGCTTCCAGAACCTCTCCGCTGAAAAAGAGCAAATTCTTGTTAAAAGGGCTGTTGAATCAAAGTACAGCAACTGGGTTGTTTTGTGTAGGGGCCACTGGGATATGGTAATCAGTGCTTTTGTCAGGGATCCTGCCCATTTTGTGCAGCTTTTCAACGAAATCATTTCAGGCTTTGAGGACTTTGTGCAGGAAAAGCAAATTTTGACCTATCTCCAGATGGTTGACTTCAGCAGGGCCTATCTTTACGGCGCGGAACCATTTGAAATGCGGGAATATGAGGGAAGCGTTGGGCCAATTGCAAAGGTGGATAGACTTGACATGAAGATAATGGAACAGCTTTCAACAAACAGCAGGCTTTCCCTAATCGAGATGTCAAAAAAGTTCAAGGTTTCGCCCGATACCATTAGAAACCGGAT